>JBKJTK010000500.1:0-3190 GCA_046590875.1 Chiayiivirga sp. | reverse complement strand
CCTTTGCAAACCGGGCTCTTGCCCGGCCTTTGCGCCGCGGCACCGGCACAGCCGGCACTCGCTTCCCGCGCGCCACTTTCGCGTCGCGCGACCGGCGAATTCGACGCCGACCTGTGTTGCCAATCGCACCCGAGAGGAGGAGAACAATGGAGCGGGAGACGGGAATCGAACCCGCACCATCAGCTTGGAAGGCTGAGGTTCTACCGTTGAACTACTCCCGCATCCGGGTATTGCCTGATCTTGTGAAGCCCGATCTTGTGAAACCTGATCTTGTGAAGCCTGCCGCGGAGCAAGCGATCTCTGGTGGAGGGAGGTGGATTCGAACCACCGAAGGCGTGAGCCAGCAGATTTACAGTCTGCCCCCGTTGGCCGCTTGGGTATCCCTCCGGAAAAGAGCCGCCTATTTTCGGGGCACGGCCCGACAAAGTCAACGCGTCGGCACGGGGCTTGCTAAGAATCTGAATTGGCTTGACCTGATCCCGCCGGCCTAGCCGGGCCCTGCATTCGTGCGCGCTCGGCCTCGATTTCCAGCGACAGTGCCTTCATCCGGGCGGCGTAGTCAGCTTGGGCTTGATCCACGGCCGTCTGTGGCTGCCAGGACGGGACCGGCACTGGCTTGCCCGCCTCATCCACCGCCACGAACACCATCAGGCAGTGGGTGGTGCGGGCGTATTCCTCGGCGATCGGCGCCCGGCTGTAGACATCCACCGCGATGTGCATGCTGGTGCGGCCGGTCATCAGCACCCGGGCGCGGGTTTCGACCAGATCCCCGATTGCAATCGGGTGCTCGAACTGGATGCCGCCGACGTAGGCGGTCACGCAGTAGCGCCCGGCCCAACCCGAGGCACAGGCGTAGCCGGCGTGGTCGATCCATTTCATCACCGAACCGCCGAATACCTTGCCGCCGAAGTTGACGTCGGTAGGTTCAGCCAGAAAACGCAGGGTGATCTCGCGGTCGCGTCCGGACATGGGTTGGTCTCGTGGGACTTGGGAGTCGAAACTTATACGCTCGGCTTACACATGGGGCTTACACGTTGAACCTGAAATGCAGGACGTCGCCTTCCTGCACCAGGTATTCCTTGCCTTCCAGCCGCAAGCGGCCGGCTTCCTTGGCGCCGCTCTCACCGCGGTATTTGATGAAATCGTCGTAGGCGATGGTCTCGGCGCGGATGAAGCCACGCTCAAAATCGGTGTGGATCACGGCCGCGGCCTGAGGCGCGGTGGCGCCCTTGAACACGGTCCAGGCCCGAACCTCTTTGACGCCGGCGGTGAAATACGTCTGCAAGCCGAGCAGCTTGTAACCGGCACGGATGACGCGGTTCAGGCCCGGCTCGTCGAGGCCGAGATCCTTGAGGAACACATCGCGGTCGGCGTCTTCGAGTTGCGACATCTCTTCCTCGATCGCCGCGCACACGGGCACCACTTCGGCGCCTTCGGTGATAGCGCGCTCGCGCACGCGGTCCAGATGAGGGTTGTTCTCGAAGCCGTCTTCTCGCACGTTGGCCACATACATCACCGGCTTCAGGGTGAGCAGGAACAACTCGCGCAGCAGCGCCTTGTCGTCGCTCGACAACCCCATCGAACGCACCGACTGGCCCTGGTTGAGGTGTTCGCGTACCGGCCGCAGCACGTCTCGACGCGCGATCGCGTCCTTGTCGCCGGCCTTGGCAGAGCGCTCGTAACGATTCAGCGCCTTCTCCACCGACTCCAGATCTGCCAGCGCCAGTTCGGTATCAATGGTTTCGATGTCGGCGATCGGATCGATCTTGCCGGCCACGTGGATGATGTCGCCATTCTCGAAGCAACGCACCACGTGCGCGATCGCATCGGTCTCGCGGATATTGGCGAGGAATTTGTTGCCCAGGCCCTCGCCCTTGCTCGCACCGGCCACCAGGCCGGCGATGTCGACGAACTCGACCGCGGTCGCAATAATCTTCTGCGGCTTCACGATGTCGGCCAGCGCGTCCAGGCGCGGGTCCGGGACCGGCACCACGCCGATGTTCGGGTCGATGGTACAAAAAGGAAAGTTCGCCGCCGCGATGCCAGCCTTGGTAAGGGCGTTGAAAAGGGTCGACTTGCCGACGTTCGGCAGACCGACGATGCCACATTTGATGCCCATGCTGATTCCAGGTACGCGATTCGGGGATGGGCAATCCGGCTCCGGCAAATCGAAGCCGGATTGCCCATCGTCGAATCAGGGTTTCGGGGTGTGCAGCCGCTTCATCGCCTCGTTGAGCTCGCCTGTCACCGCCAGCGGCAGCACGTGCAGCGATTCGGTCACCGCATCGAGCATGGCGTTCTCGTCCAGCTTTCCAGGGCGGCCAAGCACCCAGTTCGTAACCTGGTTCTTGTCGCCAGGATGACCGATGCCCAGTCGCAGCCGATGGAACTGGCCATGACCCAGATGCGCAAAAATGTCGCGCAGCCCGTTCTGTCCGCCGTGACCTCCGTCGAACTTGAGTCGCGCCGCACCCGGTGGCAGATCGAGATCATCGTGTGCTACCAGCATCTGTCCGGGCTCGATCTTCCAGTAACGCAGCGCGCTGGCCACCGACTGGCCGCTGCGATTCATGAAAGTGGAAGGTTTGAGCAACCAGATCGGGTTGCCGTGGATGGAAATCTTCGCGGTCTCGCCATGCAACTTCGACTCGGCGCCAAAACGCGCGCCTTCGGCCGCCGCGAGGGCGTCAATAAACCAGAACCCGGCGTTGTGCCGGGTTCTGAGATGCTCGGCTCCGGGGTTGCCGAGGCCGACGATGAGACGCAGTTCGTCCATGTTTTGGAAGCCCCTCACTCCTTACCTCGCCCGGCCCGCCGGATTGCATTCCGGCGGGCGTTCGCAGGCTCGCGGCTTGCGCCGCTCGAAAGCCCTGTTCACCCCGCTAGCGGGAGAGGGGGGAGCGATCGTTGCGCTGTGCGCAACCTCTCTGCTTCATTGAAGCGGGCTTACTTCTTCTTGTCGCCCTTGTCAGCGGCCTTGTCCGGCACCGCCTGCTTGGTGGCCGGGACTTCCGCCACGACCGCGCCATCCACCACCGGCTCGATTTCTTCCTTGAGCTGACGCGCCAGCACCACGGCCACGTCGTGTTCCTTGCCGAGCTTGAGCTCGGGAATCTCGACGCCAGCCGGCAGCGTGAGGTCCGACAGATGCAGGATGTCGCCTTCCTTGAGGTCGATCAGGTCGACCTCG
>JBKJTK010000493.1:0-8915 GCA_046590875.1 Chiayiivirga sp. | reverse complement strand
CGCGCTTCCTCGCTCATGCGCTGGGTATCCTCGATGCGCGCACCGGGCGCGAGTTCGAGACTGAGATTGCTGCG
This sequence comes from Chiayiivirga sp., assembly GCA_046590875.1. Lineage (GTDB taxonomy): Bacteria > Pseudomonadota > Gammaproteobacteria > Xanthomonadales > Xanthomonadaceae > JALCLA01. Next base: position 8,841 of record JBKJTK010000493.1, on the reverse strand, counting down.
CCCCAGATCGGAACCGGGAATGAAGGTCGCCGGTATGAACGGCACGATCGCGAGCGAGGCGAGGAACATCACCAAGGCGCCCCACAACGTCACGCCGCGATGCCCCAGCGCCCATTCCACCAGACGCAAATAACGTCGCAGCAGCGCCGATTCCTTCGGCGCATGCGGCTTCGCCTTCATCTGGTACGCCGCCATCATCGGCGTCAGCAGGCGTGCGACCAGCAGCGAGAACAGCACCGCCGTCGCCGCGGTCCAGCCGAACTCGTAGAAGAATTTTCCGGCGATGCCGGGCATGAACGCGACCGGCACGAACACCGCCGCGAGCGTGGCCGAGGTCGCGATCACGGCCAGGCCTATTTCATCCGCCGCATCGATGGCGGCTTGCTTCGGCGTCTTGCCCATCGCCAGATGCCGGTCGATGTTCTCGACCTCGACGATCGCATCGTCCACGAGTATCCCGACCACCACCGCGAGCGCAAGCAGCGACACCAGGTTCAGGGAGAATCCCAGCAGCCACATCACGCCGAAGGTCGGGATGATCGACAGCGGCAGCGCAAGCGCGGAAATCCATGTCGAGCGCCAATCGCGCAGGAACAGCCAAACCACCAGCACCGCCAGCAACGCGCCTTCCCACAGCATCGTCATGGATGACCCGAACGAGGCCCGCACTTCTTCCACCGCAGTGCTGACCAGGGTGAACTTCACCCGCGGATGGGCGACTTCCAGTTTGCGCACCGCGTTCGCGACCCCGTCGCCGACATCGAGTTCGCTCGAACCGCGGGTACGCGAAATCGCGAAGCTCACCACCGGCGCGCCATCGAGCAACGCCATCTGCCGCCGTTCGGCATGGCCGTCGACGATCTCGGCCAGCGCCGACAGCGGCACCTGGTTGCCGTCATTCAGCACAATGGGGAAATTCCGCAATGCATCGGGCGCGCTCACGGTGCCCACCGCGCGGATCGCCTGTTCGCCGCGACCACGCGTGGCGCGCCCGCCGGAACGCTCGAGCTGCGAGTTCGCAAGTTGCTGTGACACCTGGCCGGCACTCAGGCCATGCGCCGCCAACGACTGCGGGCGAAGATTGACTCGCACCTCGCGTTCGATGCCACCGCTGCGTGCCGCGCGGCCGACGCCCTTGACCGCGTACATCGCCTTGGCGACTTCGTTGTCGACAAACCAGCTCAACTCCGCTTCACCCAGCGTGTCGGACGACACGACATAGGTCATCAAGCTGCCGCCGGTGATCTCGATCTTGCCGACCACCGGTTCCTCGATGTCGGTCGGCAGGTCGGTGCGGATGCGGGTGATCGCGTCGCGTACGTCGTCAACGGCCTCATTCACATCCTTGTCGAGCTTGAACTCGATGGCGGTGTAAGAGGCGCCCTCGATCACGGTCGAGATCAGCTTGTTGATCTTGGGAAGCGAGGCGACGGCGTCTTCGATCTTGCGCGTGACTTCGGTTTCGAGCTGACCCGGGGTCGCGCCCGGCAGGATCACGGTAATCGTGACGCCGGGATAGCTGATGTCCGGAAAACGCGAGACCGCCAGCTTCTGGAAGCCGAGCAAGCCCATCGCGGTGAGCAGGATGAAGGCGAGGATTGCGGGTAGCGGGCGCTGGATCGACCAGGCGGAGACATTGATGGCCATGGATGCGAGACGGGCCGGCCTAGTTGGCCGTCGCAGCGACAGCTGCGGGCGTTGCGACCACCTTCACCCGATCGCCGTCGCTGAGGAAGGCCGCGCCCTGCACCGCAATGCGCTCGGCGTCATCCAGCCCGGAAATTATCTGCACCACGCCGTCCTGGCGCGCGCCGGTTTCTATCCGGCGCTGCGCGACTACCGCGTCCGGGCTCGCTTCTGCGGCGATCAGCACAAACACGTAGCGGTAACCGTCGCGTTCCACCACCGCTTGCTCGGGCACGGTGCGTGCCTGCAGTTCGCCCAGGTGCAATTCGCCCTGCGCGTACATGCCGGCGAGCAGCACGCCCGGCTGCGGAAGATCGATGTAGACCAGGCCGGTGCGATTGGCCGCGTCCAACGCCGGGGCGATCTGGCGCACGGTGCCGGTGACCTCTTGGCCATCGGGGCCGCGCAGTACGGCATCGGCGCCGGGAACAACACGGATCAACTCGCGCTCCGGCAGTTCCGCGCGCCATTCGAGCCGACCCTGCCGGATCAGTCGCAGTAGTTCACTGCCGGGCATGGGGATCTGACCCGGTTGCACGCCGCGCCACGAAATCACGCCGCCATCCGGTGCGTGCAGCGTGGTGAACGCCAGCCGCAACTGCGCGTTTTCCAGTTGCGCCTGCGCGCTCTGTCGATTTGCCATCGCGGCGGCTTCCGCCGCCCAGGCTTCGTCGCGATCGCGTGCCGCCATCAAGCCTCGTTGCAACAATTCGGCCGCGCGTTTCATGCTGGTTTGCGCGACCGTCAACTGCGCCTGCGCCTGGGTCAGTTGCGCCTGGGCCTGGCGCAACTCCATCGCCAGACTGCGCGCGTCAAGACGCAGCAGCGGCTGTTGCGCGACGACGGTATCGCCGACTTCCACCAGCACCTCGGCGACGCGCTGGCCGGAAAGTTCGACGCCGAGCGACATCTCTTCCCAGGCATGCACCGAGCCTGCGGCGGGCACGCGTTGCGCCAGCGTGCGCGTTTCGGGCACGGCCGCGCTGACGCTCAGGCTGGGGGACTTCACCGGCGCCGCAGGTTCGCCGCCGCAAGCCGATAAAAATGCCATCAGGCAGAGGATTAAACCGGTTCGCAGCAAGCGCATGAGGAGTCCTGATCTTGGCAATGTGTCATATCAACGTGTCACAGCAAAGTACGCATGATCGCAGATGCGCAGCATGCGCGAACTTGCGCAGGGGCGACGTGGGCATAGGCCGAACGTCATGCGCCGAAACGAAGGCGTGGCGTCGTTGCCGGTGCGGGCTCACGCATAGTCGTCGCCGGGCAACGACTCAGCGTAAACCTGCGAGGAGGCGGTAATTGTTCGCGTCCTTTTCGCATCTACTTGGTACCTGAGCAGGAAGGCGTCGAGCTGTGCCGCACCTATTGCCCCTCCGATCGGACTCCTGTCCATGAAGGGAGCAAGGTCTGGCCGCAGTCGCGCATCCCCGGACTGAATCCGGGGCAGGCTCTGCGCAGGCGGCACTTGCGCGTCCCTTTGCAGCGGCACCGGAAGCGCCTGAGCGTGATTCCCAGGTGGCGAGCGTAATCGCGCTCGCCTATTCCGGTATCAGGAATCGATTCCCAAGCTAGGAGTTTGCGGTGAATACCCGTCACAAGTCTGTCGACCTATCCCTGCTGAGCGGCATCGTGCCGGCGCTGACCAACGGCGGCGAAGGCGCGCCGAGGATCGGCGATCACACCCTGGATCCGCTGCGGGTGGCGGAGTTCAACGAGGTGCTGCAACGTGTCTGTCCGCGTTCGCGGGCGCTGGCGGCGGGGCAGATCGCAGCAGCCGCGCGACGCCTGCTGTTCACCGATTCACGCGAGCGCGGCGAGGCATCTATCGCACGCCGGTTGGCGCGGATTGAAGAGCTCGAACGCATGCGCGCCGACGGTGGATTCGCGCTGGACGATGCCGTTGGCGTCCGCATCCGCGAACTGATCTCGTATGTCGAGAACGCCGATGATCTGATTCCCGACGCAACCCCGGTGGTCGGGCACCTCGACGACGCGATCCTGGTCGACCTGCTGTTGCGCGACATCGGGCCGGAGCTGGCCGACTACGCCGATTTCTGCGCCTGGAAGCGCGACATCGCGACGCGCGAAGGCGTTGCGCCGGAGGCGGTCGCGGTCCATTGCGAGGACTGGATCGAGGCCCGTCGGCGCGAGATCGAAGCCACGCGTGAACAACGCCGCACCAACTACGCGCCGCGAACGGCGGAACGCGGTTTCCGCATCACCTAGGCGCGGCGCCACGTCGATGCCATAAGCGATCGGGTTCTTGCCTGCGGCCCGAGCCGCGTGAAACCATGCGCTCCGAAGCCACAGCGGGGAAGAACACTGGACACGACGGCGCTGATCCTGGCGGCGCGGGGCGGTGACAAGGCGGCTGAAGCTCGCTTGTTCGAGGGCGTGTATGCCGATCTGCACCGGCTGGCGCAGCGCCATCTGCGCGCTTCGGGTCCCGATGCGCAGCACGCTACCTCCCTGGTGCACGAGGTCTACCTGCGCATGGCGCGCGCCGATGGCCTGGCGCTGAACGACCGCGCCCATTTCTTTGCCGTCGCTTCGCGCGCTATGCGTCAGATCGTCATCGACCACGTGCGTGGGCGCCTGAGTGAAAAGCGCGGCGGCGGGATCGAGCCGATCTCGCTGGATTCGGCGGTGGCCGCGGTCGCGGCGGGTTGCGATGAGGAATTGCTAATGCTGGATGCCGCGTTGCAGCGGTTGGCACAGGTCGATCCGCGCCTGTCGCAGGTGGTGGAGTTGCGCTTCTACGGCGGCCTGCAGTTCGATGAAATGGCGCAAATATTGGACCGGTCGGACCGCACCGTGAGGCGCGATTGGCGCAAGGCGCGCGCCTTTCTCTACCGCGAACTGAGCCTGCCCGTGCAGCCGGATGTCTGAGGTCGCGCGCTGGGAGGCGTTGTCGCTTGCGCTCGACGCCTTGCTGGAGCTGGACGCGATCGCATGCACGCGCGAACTCGACGCCATCGCGCAGCGCGACCCCGCCTTGGCGTCGGAACTGCGAGTCTTGTTGGCGGCGGAGGCCGCTCAAGGTCTGCTGGACCGCGGCATCGTCGCGGCGGCGCCGGAGCTGATAGCGACGCTGGCGGCGAGCGCCGAGCCCGCGGACGATCAGGCCGGGCGTGTGATCGGGCGTTGGCGCGTGCTGCGCGAGCTCGGTCGCGGCGGCATGGGGGAAGTGCTGTTGGCTGAGCGCGCCGATGGCGAGTTTGTTCAGATCGCGGCGCTCAAACGACTCAAGCGCGGCATGGACAGCGAGGAACTGCTGCGCCGCTTCGCGCAGGAGCGCCGCATCCTCGCGAGCCTGGTGCACCCGCACATCGCGCGTTTACTGGACGGAGGCATCGACTCGGACGGGCGCCCGTTCTTCGCGATGGAGTACGTCGAGGGCGAGCCCATCACCGTGTTCGCACAGCAGCGCGGACTAGGCGTGCGCGAGCGGCTGGGTCTGATGCAACGCGTCTGCGAGGCGGTGGCTTATGCACAGAGTCGCCTGGTGGTGCATCGCGATATCAAACCGTCAAATATCCTGGTGGACGCGAGCGGCGAGCCACGGCTGCTCGACTTCGGCATCGCCAAGCTGCTCGCCGACAGCGGTGAGCAGGCGCTCACCGGTAGTGGCCTGCGCGTGCTCTCGCCGGCCTACGCGGCGCCCGAGCAAGTCCTCGGCGAGACCATCAGCACCGCAACCGATGTGTACGCGCTGGGCGTGCTGCTGTTCGAGCTGCTGACCGGGCAACTGCCGCATCGACGCAATGGCGTGGCGCCGGAAGGCATGGCCGATGCACTGGCGCGCGACACGGCGGAGCGCCCGAGCCTGGTGCTGAAGCGCGAGACGGCGGAGATCGCGCAGCGCGCCTATGGCACGCGTGCCATCGAACGCGAACGGTTCGCGCGTGCGATTGGCGGGGATCTGGATCGCATCGTGCTGACCGCCTTGCGCCGCGAGCCTGAGCGTCGCTACGCCTCCGCCGCGGCGCTGGGCGAGGATCTGCGCTTGTTCCTCGACGGTCGCCCCATCGCGGCGCGGGCCGATACCTCAGGCTATCGGTTGCGCAAATTCGTGCGTCGCCATCGGGTGGCGGCGCTGGCCACCGTGCTGGTGCTGCTCTCGCTGATAGGCGGACTGGGCACAGCGCTATGGCAGGCCGGTATCGCGCGGCGGCATGCCGCCGACGCGCTGCGCGAGGCGCAACGTGCCGAACAGCAAGCGCAGCGCGCCGAGCGGGTGAAGAATTTCGTGGTGTCCTTGTTCGAGGGCAGCAACCCGGAGCGCGCCCGACAAGGCTCGAAGATCACCGCGCAGGAGCTGGTGCAGGACGCCGCGTTGCGGATCGAAAAGGAACTCGTTGACGCGCCGGACTCGCAGGCCGAGCTGCGGGTCACCCTCGGCCAGAGCCTGGTCGCGCTGGGTGCCGTGCCTGAGGGACTGGCCTTGATCGAGGCGGGCGTGGAGCAACTGCGGCAACTGCATGATGAGCGTCAACCGGTGCTGGCCGACGCCTTGCATTCGCTAGCCATGCATTATGAAGTCGTGGGTCGACTCGATGAGGCCGACACCTTGACCCGCGAAGCGCTGGCCATCCTCGCGCACTATCCGAACACGCACGCGTTGCAGCGTGTCTCGGCCCGCACCACGCTCGCCAAGCTCGCCGGCTTGCGCGGCGACCTGGCCGGCGCGGAAGCGCTGCACCGACAGAACCTCGACGAGCGCCGCGATCTGCTCGGCCCAGACGATCCGCGCCTGGCTGTGGACTGGAACAATATCGCGGCGACCGCGTTACGGCGTGATCGCTACCTCGACGCCGAGCAAGCTTACGACCAGGCGATGCGATTGTTGGCGCGAGACCCAACCTCGCCGCAATCGCGCCAAGCTTGGCTTCGCGCAGGACGCGGCTTCGCCTTGTCGGGCCGCGGCCAGATTGAGGCGGCGGAGCGCGAGCTATTGGCGGCGCTGGATATCGCCGAACGCACCCTGCACGCACGCCACCCGATTGTGGGAACCATCTGCATCGGCCTGTCGGCGTTGACCCGTCACGCGCCACGCCTTGACGAGGCCGCGCGCTACGCCCAACGGGCGATGGAGCTGTTCGCACCGATCAACCACCCCGATCAAGGCATCGCCGAACTGCACTACGGGCTGGCGCGATTGAGCCAAGGGCGCGATGTCGAGGCGGAAGCACTGTTGCGCGCTGCCGAAAGGCACTATGTCGAGCGCCGCAGCCGCGACGAAGCGCAGTATTGGCACGCGCGCGCCGCGCTCGGGCTGGCGCAGCTTCGCGGCGGTGACGCCAACGCCAATGCGGCGATCGACGAAGCGCTCGCGGCGCTCAAGCAACGCGAGTTTACCCAGAGCAACGTCTATGCCGAAGTCCTGGGCTTGATGGCCGAAGCGGTGCAGTTTAGCGGCGATCTCGAAGGCGCCGCCGGGTGGCGTCGACAAGAGTACGACGCCCTGAAGCGCTTGCTGGGCGTGACCCACCCGCGTACTCGTGCCGCGCAGCAGCGCCTGACCCGCATCGATGCCGCGAGCGCGCGCTGAGCCTTGCCTGCGTCGCTTGAGCTAGCCCAGCGCAGCCAAGGCACCGCGCGTCATGGCGCGTGCCCTGTCAGGCCGCCTCGGTTACCTTAGACGGATCCTGAAAACGTTACGGACGCGGAGCGGGCATGGAGCAGGGCGCGGGACTGGTCGCGGCAGTGCGCAAGCTGGACCCCAAGAGTGCAGCCGAGCGTCTGCGCGCCACCGCGGACGATGTCATCGCCGAGCTGCTGGCCAAGCTGCACATCGGGCACGCGGTCGAAATCCTGGAGGAATTCCCGCTCGAGCGACGTCGACGCATCGCGGCCGCCACGCCCTTTGGCCAGGGTCAGCTCTGGCTCAAGGGACACACCTATCCCGAGGGACGGGTTGGACGTCTGATGGAACGCCCGCCCGCGGTGTTCGCGCCGGGAACGACGGTGGGCGAGGTGGTCGACGCGCTGCGCGAAATCGTCAAGCTGCGCATGGTGATCTATGTCTTCGTGACCGAGATCGACGGACGCTTGATCGGCGTCGTCGCGTTCCGCGAACTGGTGTTCGCCGACCCGCGTCAGACCCTCGCCGACATCATGCTGCGAGATCCGTTCTCGCTGCGTCCGGAGCAGGTATTGGTGGACGCGATGCGAGAGGTGGTGAAGCGCCACTATCCGGTCTATCCGGTGTGCGACGCGGACGGGCATCTATTGGGACTGGTCAAGGGCCAGGCGATGTTCGAACAGCAGGCGTTCGAGATCTCTGCGCAAGCCGGCGCGATGGTCGGCGTCGACATGGAAGAACGCCTCGCCACGCCTTGGACGCGCAGCTTCCGTTTTCGCCATCCGTGGCTGTTGATCAATCTGCTGACCGTGTTCGCGGCGGCCGCCGTGGTCGGGTATTTTCAGGACACCATCGACCGCATTGTGGTGCTGGCGGCGTTTCTGCCGGTGCTTGCGGGGCAATGCGGCAACTTGGGCGCGCAGTCGCTGGCCATCACGATCCGCGGCATGACCCTGGGCGAACTGCGCGGGGTTCCGATTGGCCGGCTGGCAACCAAGGAAGCCTGGCTCGGATTGCTGAATGGCACGGTGACGGGCGCGATCGCGGGCATCGGCATGTATGTGGTGGCACGCAGCCAGTCACTCGACAACGCGCTGGGGCTGGGCTTGATCACGGCGGCGGCGATGGCGCTGGCCTGCATGCTCTCGGGCCTGGCTGGGGTCATGGTCCCGATCCTCATGCGGCGCTTCGGGGTCGATCCCGCGACATCGTCCAGCATCTTCCTCTCCACGATCACCGACATCAGCAGCATGGCGTTTTTCCTCGCCTTCGCGACCTGGCTGCTGCCCTGAGGGCAGGATGCCCGGCCGCTCCCGGGCATCCTGCCCTTCGCGGCGACCGAAGGGAGTGCAGAGCCACTCGGACATCCTTGTCCATCGCATGTCGCGAAGGTCAGGAACCGAGAGCGGCTGACCCCATTTGTTAATTTCTTGTGTGCACTGCAGCGTGAGTTCTGCCACGGTTTCCGAATAGCATCCGCGCCACACATGGGGATGTGGGGAGGGAGAAGCCCGCTTCGGCAACGAAGCGGGTTTTTTCTTTATGCGGGTCCTTCCGCAGGAGCCCGC
>JBKJTK010000466.1:0-7139 GCA_046590875.1 Chiayiivirga sp. | reverse complement strand
TTCGACCGCGAAGCTCAGGCCCACCAGGTTCGCCTGCATCGGATCGAGCGAGTCGGTCTCGCTGTCGAAGGCGATCAGGTCGGCGACGCGCAGACGTGCAATCCACGCGTCGAGTTGTTCGTGGGTGACGATGGTTTCGTAGTGGCCTTTGCTTGCGAGCGCGGGGTCCGGCACATCGTCGGTGGTGGCGATGGCAGCGCGCGCAAAACCGCCGCTGCGCGCGCGCCCGGGTTCGGTATGCGAATCCCTCGCAGGAGCCCGCACTTGCAGGTGCAGACTTTCCAGTGCGTCACTCCCGCCAAGTTCCTTCAGAGCCTGAGTGAAACCGTAGCGCGCATACAGCCCGCGCAATGCCTGGGCGTCACGTTCGCGCAACCCCAGCGCTTCAGGTCCGCAATCGAGCGCGACATCGGTCTTGATCGTCGCGAGTCGGTAGCTCAGCGGCAGCTGCGGCAAGGCCGCGCGCAGGTTTTCGCCGATCTTGCCGCCGATCTTGTCCGCGTTTGCGATCACGCCATCGAGCGAACCGTACTCGGCCAACCATTTCGCGGCGGTCTTGGGGCCGCACTTCTCCACGCCAGGGATGTTGTCGACACTGTCGCCCATCAGCGCGAGGAGGTCGATGATCTGGTCGGCGCCCACGCCGAATTTCTCCCGCACCGACGCCTCGGAATCAAGCCGACTGCCGCTCATGGTGTTGACCAGCGCAATCGCGCCTTTTCCAGGAGCCGCCGGCCGCACCAGTTGCGCGAAATCCTTGTCGCCGGTGGAGACGATGACATCGATTTGCTGCGCCGCCGCCTGCAGGGCGAGCGTTCCGATCACATCGTCTGCTTCCACCCCCGCAACGCGCAGGATCGGAAAGCCCAGCGCTTCGACGATCGCGCACATCGGCTCGATCTGCGCGCGTAATTCCCCTGGCATGGGCGGGCGGTTCGCTTTGTAGGCCGGAAACCATTCGTCACGGAAGGTCGGCCCGCTGGCGTCGACCACGAAGGCGGCGTAGTCGGGTTTTTCCTTCAGCGTGGCGCGCAGCATGTTGACCACGCCGAACAGCGCGCCGGTGGGTTCACCCTGCGCGTTGGACAAAGGCGGCAGGGCGTGGAAGGCGCGATACAAGTACGAGGACCCATCAATCAGCACGAGACGTTTCATGGGCGGCATTCTACCGGTCGTGCGCTGTTGCTATCCTGCGGTGCGAACTCTGGAGGTTGCCATGCGTGCTGTCCTGTTGGCCCTGTTGCTGCCCTGCGCCGCGCTGGCGCAAAACGATGACCTGCCGCCGCCGGGCGCGCCCACGACGAGCAGTGCAAATGCGACCGCCACCACCTTGATTGACGACCGCGATGTCGCGTCGTCAGCACAGGGCGAGGATGTTCCGATGCCCGAGAAGATCCTCGAACCGCCGCCGCCCGAGGCCGCGCCGACGGTGTCGATCCGCACCGACAGCAGCAGCGGCGACGTGGTGGAGGAATACCGCACCGGTGGGCGCATCAGCATGGTGAAGGTGCACCCGCGCGGCGGCGCGCCCTACACCTTGATCGACAGCAACGGCGACGGCTTGCTCGACCGCAAGGACGGCGAGGGCCCGGTGCGGCCGGTGTACTGGACGATTTACGAGTGGAATTGAATCGCCCTATTTTGTCGATGCGACCGCGGCCCAGCGCTCGTCGATCCAGTTGGCTTCGTAAGCGACTTCATCGAGATCGACAGTATCGTGGCACCGATCTTGGAGCCGGGTTCACGCACCGGCTGGCCGCGCCGTAATCCGAAGCAGCACGCGCCCTATCGCCGCGCCGCGTACCAGGCTTCTTCCGACACCCGATGCCAGGCCATGGCCTGGACCTGGAACGCACGTGCGGAGTCGTAGACCTTGCGCGTGAACGGGTCTTTCGCCGCCGCGGCTTCCAGCACGTCGCGGCTGGCTTTCTTGAGCGCGGCCAGGATGTCGGGCGGCAGCGGACGGAACTCGACCTTGTGCTCGGTCTTCAACATTTCCAGGGCTTGCTGGTTGCGCGCGGTGTACTCGGCCAGCATGGCGTCATTCGCCGCACGGCAGCACGCCTCGACAAGCGCTTTGAGATCGTCCGGCAGGGCGTCGAAGGCCGGTTTGTGGATCATGCATTCGAGCGTCGGTCCGGGTTCCTGCCAGCCCGGGTAGTAGCAGTATTTCGCCACCTTGTGCAGGCCGAAGGCGAGGTCGTTGTAGGGCCCGACCCACTCCGTGGCATCGATCGCCCCCGACTCCAACGCGGCGAACGATTCCGCGCCCGGCAGGTTCACCGTGGTCACGCCCAGACGCGCCATCACCTCGCCACCCAGACCGGGCATGCGCATCTTCAGTCCGGCCAGATCGGCGAGCGATTTCAGTTCGCGATTGAACCAGCCCGCCATCTGCACGCCGGTGTTGCCGGCCGCGAACGGCACCAGGTTGAACGTCGCGTAGAGCTCGCGCCACAACTCCAGCCCGCCTCCGGACTGCAACCAGCCGTTCATCTCCTGCGCATTCATCCCGAACGGCACCGCGCAGAAGAACGGCGCGGCTTCGCTTTTTCCTTTCCAGTAATACGCCGCCGAATGACCCATTTCCGCGGTCCCCCGGCTCACCGCGTCGAACACCTCGAAAGGTGGCACGAGTTCGCCTCCGGCGTAGACCGTTATCGTGATTCGGCCTCCGCTGGCGCGCGTGATGAGGTCCGCGAGCGCGGTCGCACCGCGGGCTAGACCGGGCAAGTCCGCCGGCCATGCGGTCACCATCTTCCAACGGCGTACTGTGACGTCTGCCTGACTGCCGTCGGAGGCCGGTCCCGCGGAGTTGCCGCAGGCTGCCAATCCTGATGCCACTGCCACCGCTCCGGCGCCTTGCAGCCAGTCACGTCGCCTCATGCTCGCCTCCCGCCAGTCCTGGCCCGAGTGTAGCGGGCGATCGGGAGATCCCAACGCTGGCTGAACGGGGTTGCGCAAGCTGACCGATTCCCGCTCGGGCGCTCGTTCCCAGAGATATCGCCGCCTTTTGCGGCCATGGGGCCGTAAGGCGAATGCTAGGATGAACACCTCGGAATACCCGTTGCCGCGAGAGGCGACCACATGAAAACCCATTTGGGTCACTACGAAATCGTGTCCGAACTCGGCCGCGGCGGCATGGGCGTGGTCTACAAGGGCTACGAACCGGCGCTCGGTCGCCACGTCGCGATCAAGGAACTGTCGCCCTCGCTGGCACACGATCCGAACCTGGTCGAGCGCTTCCTGCGCGAAGCGCGTTCGATGGCATCGCTCAGCGATCCGCACATCATCCAGGTGTATTTCATCGGCACCGACGAACATACCTCGCAACCGTTCTTCGCGATGGAATTCATCGACGGCGATTCGCTGTCCGGCGTACTCAAGCGCGAAGGCAAACTGAGTGTCGAGAACGCGCTCAAGATCATGCACCAGACGGCGCAAGGGCTGGCCAGTGCGCACGACAAGGGCGTGATTCACCGCGACATCAAGCCCGGTAATCTGATGCTGACCTTGCGCGGGCAGGTGAAGATCGCCGACTTCGGCATTGCGCTTGCGACGCAGGATATCTCCAAGAAGCTGACATCCACCGGCGAGTTCGTCGGTACCCCAGGGTATCTTTCGCCCGAAGTCTGCTTGGGCAAAACCGTCGACCAGCGTTCGGACATTTTCTCGCTGGGTATCGTCTTGTTCGAGATGTTGAGTGGTAAAACGCCGTTCACCGACGAGAGCCCGCTCGGGCTGATGCTGGAAGTGGTGAAGGCCGAAATTCCCGACATCCGCAGCCTCAACAAGGAAGTCGACATCCAGACCGCGGCGATCCTCACCCGCATGGTGGCGAAGGAACCCGTCGATCGCTTCCAGAGCTGCCATGACCTCGCCGCCGCGCTCGAAGCGCACACGCTGGTCGCCAAGGGCGGCACGGTGAAGTTCTTGCTGCCCAAGGCGGCGACGAGCGACGCCACCATGGTCGGAGCCCCGACGCCGGCCTCGCAGCCGCAACGCTTGGTGACGCCGCCGCCCGTGGTACGCGCCGCGACACCGGCACCGGCCGCGCACGCCGCGCCACCCGCACCGCCGGTGTTCGTCGATGCCCCGAAGACCGGCGCATCGGTGCGCGCCTCGGCGCGTCCTTCCGTGTTGGATCGACAGGAGCGCAGGTCGGGATCCAAAGTCCCGCTCGCGATCGCCGCGGCACTGGTGCTGCTGCTTGGCGGCGGTGCGTTCGCGTTCCGCGGCAATCTGACTCAGTTCGTGAGCGGCTTTGGCGCAGGCTTCAGCGGCGAGAAAGCCTACGAGCAAGGCGTCGCGGCCGGTAAGGTCAGCAATCCGGTCGGTACGTCGCAGGCAGCGCCCACGCCCACGATGGATACGACGGAAACGAGCACATCCGCGACGAATTCGTCCATCGCCGTGGTGTCGTCAGCGCAGACCGAGGGCGGCAGCGATGCCGCCGCTTCGATCGCCGCCGATGCGGCCCCGCGCAACGACGGCGCCGTGGTTCCGGTGCCGCCCGTCGTCGATGCCTCGGTGGCGCAGACCGCGGAGCCGTCGGCTCCGGTCGCGGTCCCGAGTAACGATGCGTCCAACAGTTCGGCGTCGCCCGCGATCAAGCGCTTGGTGGCTGCGCGCAATGCACGCCGCGACGTCGCCAGCAACACCCCACCGCGCGAAGTCGCCCCGCCGGCCACGCCGCGCATCGCGGTCATCGCGATCGGCGACAGCGCCATTGTCGGCCCCGCCAAGCAACGCATCGAGGAACGCCTCATTGATGCCGGGTTCGATGTGGTCGACACCGATCTCATCGGCGGCATTGGTGGTCGCGGCGACCTGCCCGGCATCTTCGCCGCGCTGCGTCGGGATGCGACCGTCGCGGTGGTGATCAAGGCCGAGCCGGTGGGTTCCGCCCCGATAACCTTCTACGGCCAGGTCGACACCCTCTACACCGCGAACCTCACCGTGCGCTCCTACTTCATCCCGGAGAAGCGCGCCCTGGGCGCCGGCTTCCGCGAGTCGGTGAGCTTCACCGCGTTGGGTGCGGCGAGCAAGGCCGAGGAAGCAGTCGACCCACGCCTGGATCGACTGCTGGGTGAATTGGCAGCCTATCGGAAGCGCCGTGGGTGAGACGGACCGCTTACGATCTGCCAGTGGCAGATCGTGGACCGCCGAACGCCTGCGCGAATAGCGCAGGCCGGACAAGACGGCGCGGATCAAAGCTTCGGTAGCCTGGGTAGAGCGCAGCGAAACCCGGGGAGCGCAATGGTCGAATCCTAACGGGCCTTTGAAGCACCCTGGGTTTCGCTGCGCTCTACCCGAGCTACTCGGTGCCCCCGCGTTTCGTCGGACTACGCGCCGCGATCCAGCAGCGCCACGATCGTGTCGCGAGCCGCCGGCCCGTGCAATGGCAACACGATCACATCGCCCGCTCGCGCCCACGTCAGCAGACTGCGCGCCGCAGCCTCTTCGTCGAAACAGGTCTGCAGCGCCACTGCCGGCAAGTTGTGCTGCAGCAGCGCCTCGCGCAGCAGCGCCGGCACTTCGCCCGGTACGCGGCCACGCAACATGCCGCTCAGTTCCTTCAACACGATCCGCTCGGGCAGGAACTCGGCGGCCACGGCGGCCAGCTCGCGAATTTCAGCGTCCTCCCGATTGCCGGCCTGCCCCAGCAGCAGGCCCAGGCGTCCGGGTTCAGCGCGTTGCGCCGTGGCCACCTGTAGCAAGCCGCGCAGGCCGTCAGCGTTGTGCGCGTAGTCGACGAAAACGTGGATGCCGTCGTGATCCCAGTGCTGCAACCGTCCGGGGTTGTCGGCATGGTTGCGACCGAAGCGCGACAGCACTTCTTTGATGATCTCGAAACGGACGCCCAGCGCCGCGGCAGCGAGACTGGCGGCCGCGATATTGGCGAGGTTGTACTGTGCGCGACCCGCAAAGCTCAGCGGCATCTGTTCCACGGCACCCAACTCCACCGTCGCGCCGCGCCAGTGCAATCGCAGCACGCCGTCGGCGATGCCGCAAGTTGCGCCACCCTGCGCGCGATGCGCACGCAGCTCCTCATGCTCGTCGTCGAACGCGAACCACGCCAGCGTCACGCCATCGCGCGGCGCGCGGCGGCGCAGCACCGGATCATCCGCATTCAACACCAGCGGCGCCGCGACCGAACGCAGCGTGCGCGCGACGACCAGCTTGGCGTCGGCCAGACCGTCCAGATCGTGAATCCCGTATTCGCCGAAATGGTCGACGCTGATATTGGTGACCACCGCCACATCGGCGCGTTGCAACGCAAGGCCACGCCGCAGGATGCCGCCGCGTGCGGTTTCCAGTACCGCCGCCTCGGCGTGCGGATGGCGCAGCACCGCGCGCGCGCCGGCGGGACCGGAATAGTCGCCGCCACGCAGCCGTTCGCCATCGGCGAACAAGCCGTCGGTGCAGCTATAGGCGCAGCGCCGGCCTTGCCCCTGCAGCATCGCAGCCAGCAGTCGCACCGTGGTGGTCTTGCCGTTGGAGCCGGTGACGAGGGCCACCGGGATGTCGTGCAGCGCGTTCCAATCCACTACGTCGGGTGTGGGCAGCGCGGCAAGCGACCAGCTTCGAGAACCCGCACCACCGCCCAGAGAGAGTTCCTCGTCGTCGATCAGTAGGCGCACGCCGTGCACCTGCGCTGCGGCTTCCAGCGCCATCAACGGCGGCTGGCGCTCGGCTGCGGCATAGCGCCGCAAGGTCTGCTCGGCCGATTCGCGATCCCACGGCGCGGCATGGCCGGGTGCATGGAACGCCGCGAGCGCCTGGCGCGCCGGAGGCAACGCGACGAGCAAGGCCCACTCGTTCACTTCGGTGGCGCTGAACAGTTGATCCAGCGGCGCCGCCAGCGCCAACGCCGCCCCGCGCGCATGCCGCCGCACGACCGTGGCGGCTTTGGGCCAATGCAGAAAGTCGCGCGCCTCGTCGACGCGTGCTCGCCAGGCATCGAGCCAGATGTCTTCGACGGCAGGATCGATCAGCTCCAGCACCGCGCCGACATCGCCGAAGTAGAGATTGGGCCCAATGAGGCGACGCGAATCCTCGAACGGCGGATTCTCGACCTGCGCAAGCGGGGCCCTAATCTTCCGTCTCCCGCGACAGGCGGATGCCGCGTTCGTCGC
>JBKJTK010000086.1:0-8417 GCA_046590875.1 Chiayiivirga sp. | reverse complement strand
GCCAAGGGCGGGCGTTCACTCGCGGCGGCGCAGTTTCTGGTGACGTGCGGCTATCGCCGACTCGCGTCCGTCACCGGCGGCACCGATGCCTGGCGCGAGGCGTCGCTGCCGATGACGGCGCCCCAGGCTGACGCAGATTTTCTCGACCGCTATTCGCGTCACCTATTATTGCCGCAGGTCGGGCTGGCCGGCCAGCAACGACTCGAAGCCTCGCGCGTGTTGCTGGTCGGCGCGGGCGGGCTGGGTTCGCCGGTCGGCTTCTATCTTGCGGCGGCCGGTATCGGCACGCTGCGCATCGCCGATGACGACCGCGTCGAACGCAGCAACCTGCAACGCCAGATCCTGCATACCGAAGCTGCGCTCGGCACGCCAAAAGTCGAGTCGGCGCGACGCGCGCTGACCGCGATGAATCCACGCGTGCAGGTCGAAGCGATCGAGGAACGCGTCACCTCAGCCAACATCGATCGCCTGATCGATGGCGTCGATGTGGTGGTGGATGGGGCCGACAATTTTCCGCTGCGCTATCTGCTCAACGACGCCTGTATCAAACACGCCAAGCCGTTGGTCTACGGTGCCGTGCATCGTTTCGAAGGGCAGGTGAGCGTGTTCGATGCGGGCCGACGCCGCGGCGCCGCGCCCTGCTATCGCTGTCTGTTTCCCGAGCCGCCGCGCGCAGAAGATGCCCCCAATTGCAGCGAGGCCGGCGTGCTCGGCGTGCTACCCGGCGTGATCGGCCTGCTGCAAGCCAACGAAACCATCAAGCTTCTGCTCGGCATCGGCGAGTCGCTGGCCGGTCGTTTGCTGGGGTTCGATGCGCTTGCCGCTCGTTTCCGCGAAACGCGGCTCTCGCCGGATCCAGAGTGTCGCGTGTGTTCGCCCAGAACGCCGTTTCCTGGCTATATCGACTACGCACGGTTCTGTTCGGGACAATAGCGGCCGCGATCTATCGCTCAAGCAGGATGATGCCTCTGCGTTCGGCGCCGTCGCCATTGAGCACGAGGACTCAGCGCAGGAATCGCCGCGGCGGGCGCTGCGGCATCTGGATCTCGAGTGCAATCGGTCGTCCTTCGCGCGTGCGTTCGAACAGCACGCGACGCGTGGGATCACCTTCCACACTGAACAGGTCGTTTCCATGCGGCAGCAGGGCACGTAACGGGCGACGATCCTGTTTCAGGATCAAGCCCCCATCTCGTGACAGGATCTGGACCGGGCCGTAGTCTCCGACGTAGTCATCCGGCGTCACTTGCGGCGGCCGCGTGGTGGCGCGCAGCGCCTCCAGGGTCCAGCGCGCTTCCGTGCTGCCCGGGCCAGGCTCGCGTTTGATGATCGCCTCCAGCGCCAACTGTCGGGCCTGCTGCAGGGCCAGGTCGACCGCGACCTTGACGTCGGGTCTGACGCCGTCCCCTTCCCAGTTGGCCTGGGTGATGGGATTGATCGGAGTTGCAAAAGAGACAAACACGCGCAATCCGTTGCCGGCATCGACGAGCTCCCCCGGATTGGCGGCGCCGGCGCTGGCTTCGCCCAGAACCACCGCGCGCTTGGCGCTCTGCAGGGTGTAGGCGAAAGCCTCGCCCGCAGAGGCGGTGCGGCCGCTGATGAGAAGAAATAGCGGCACATCGAGGCGAGGATTGGAATACCAGTCTTGTGGTGCCTCGCTACGCTTGCCTTCGGGCGAATGGAAGGTGTTGAAAATGTCGGCGCCGCGCGGTGTGAACGCGCTGACGAGATAGCCGACCATATGCGGCGATCCGCCCCCATTCTCGCGCAAGTCGATGATCACGGCATCGGCACCCGAGAGTAGTTGCAGTGCTGAATCGATGGCACGACGCGCCGGTTGCTCCAGCTGCCCGAATTCCAGCGCCGAGAATTGGTGCAAGTTGAGATACCCCACATTGCCTGGCTCGACTTCCACCCGGCGGATGCCGTAGTTGCTGCGGCGTTCGAGCGTATCGAAATCGGGGATCGGGCTCGGATCGGTGGTCGCCGACGGCGTGTCCTCCCAAGTTACGTTGAAATGACCATCCAATGGCGCGAGCCGTGCCGACAGGGTCGCGGCCAGATCTCGCGGGTCGGTCAGGTGATCGAACTCGCCCTGGACGGCCGCTGCACGCAGGTCGGCCGCGATGGCCTTGCCACGCGTCGGATCGAAATAATTGGCTTCGATGGCCGCGGCGACGCCTTCCGTGCCAAGTCGCGGCGCGAGCGCCTGCGCAGCGGCACAAAACACGAAGAACAACGCGACGAAACTGGAAACGCGAATCATCATGTCATTTCGAACCGAGTTGGGGCCGCAAGCGTGGGTTCGAACATTGCTGGTTCGGGAGTGCCGAAAGTTGGGTCAGGGGTGAAGTCTGCGCGCGGTTTCGAACGCTGCCAGCTGCTCGGGGGTCGCGTCTTGTTGATGTTTCGACTTCCACTGCGCGAACGGCTCGCCGTAGATGGCTTCGCGCGCGGCGTCCTTGCCGATCGGCGTGCCCGCGGCCTCAGCGGCTTCCTGGTACCAGTTCGACAGACAATTTCGGCAGAATCCGGCGAGGATCATCAGGTCGATGTTCTGCACGTCGCTGCGTTGCTGCAGATGGGTGAGCAAGCGACGGAATGCGGCGGCTTCGAGTTCGGTGGTGGTCATGAGGCGGGTCCGGATAGGCGATAATTGCAAAACCTTCGTCATTCCCGCGAAGGCGGGAATCCAGCTTTTCGCCGTTCGTGCCGGGAGCTGGATCCCCGCCTTCGCGGGGATGACGAGCTACGCGTATCACTCTAGTCCCTGGGGAGCCCGATGTCCGCCCGTTTACTGGACGGCAAGAAGATCGCCGACGCCTTGCTCACCGAACTGGCGCAGCGCGTACTGACGCGGGTGGCCGCCGGCAAGCCTGCGCCTGCGTTGGCCGTGGTGCTGGTTGGCGACGATCCCGCGTCGGCGGTCTACGTGCGCAACAAGCGCCGCGCCTGCGAGCGCGTCGGCTTCGTGTCGTTCGATCACGATCTTCCGGCAAGCACGCCACAGTCGGAGTTGGTTGCACTGATCGACCGCTTGAATGCCGATCCGCGCGTGCACGGCATCCTGCTGCAACTGCCGCTGCCGCCGCATATCGACGCCGCCGCGGTGATCGACCATATCGATCCGGGCAAGGATGTGGATGGCTTCCACGCCGCCAACGTCGGGCGCCTGGCGCTGCGCCAACTTGGCCTGCGACCCTGCACGCCGAAAGGTATCACCACGCTGCTTGCGCATACCGACCGGCCGGTACGTGGCGCTGAGGCCGTGGTGGTGGGTGTGAGCAATCATGTCGGACGGCCGATGGCGCTAGAACTGCTGATCGCAGGCTGCACTACCACCAGTTGCCACAAGTTCACCCCGCGCGAGACGCTGCGTCGGCACGTGGGCGAGGCAGATATCGTGGTGGTGGCGGTGGGCCGCCCCGGATTGGTGCCGGGGGAATGGATCAAACCCGGCGCGGTGGTGATCGATGTCGGCATCAACCGGATGGAGGATGGATCGCTGTGCGGCGATGTCGGCTTCGACGCCGCCCGTGAACGCGCCTCGTGGATCACACCGGTACCGGGCGGCGTCGGGCCGATGACGGTGGCCACGCTGATGCAGAACACCGTGGAAGCCGCGGAACTGGCTGACGCGGCTGTCACAATCGCGTAGTGCGGCAACGCCATTGTCACCTACCGGACCCAAAAGGCTCGCAATGACTCTCTCTCCCCGCCCTCGCCAAATCGGACTCTGCACTGCAGCGTTGCTGCTTTTCATGCTGAGCGGATGCGCCGGCATCGCGCAGCGGGCCACCGACCGATTTGCCGCGAATCTCGGACAGGCGGTGCTGAACCAGGACGATCCCGCCACCGTGCGCGACGGACTGCCGGCCTATCTGCTGCTGCTCGACGGGTTGATCGAGGGCGATGCGAAGAATCCCGCGTTGCTGCGTTCGGCGGCGGGACTGTATGGCTCGTATGCCGGCAGTTTCGTGCAGGACGCTGCGCGCGCGGGCACGCTCTCGCAACGTGCGTTCGATTACGCACGCCGTGCGACCTGTCTTGACCAGACCGAACTTTGCGCCGCGCTGGATCAGCCGTACGATAATTTTATCGTCGCGCTGGATCAGGTTCCCCAAATGCAGGTCGAGGCCTTGTACGCGCTTGCCGGTGCGTGGGCGACTTGGATACAAGCCCACAGCGACGATTACGCGGCGATCGCCGACGTGCCCAAGGTCGAGGCGCTGCTGCAGCGCGTGGTGACGCTGGCGCCTGAGCACGATCGTGGCTTGCCGTGGGTGTATCTCGGCGTGCTTGGCTCTCTTCGACCCGAAGCGGTGGGCGGCAAGCCCGAGCAGGGGCGGGCCGCATTCGAGCGCGCGCTGAAAGTCTCGCAACAACGTAATCTGATGGCCAAGACGCTCTACGCGCGGCACTACGCGCGGCTGGTGTTCGACCAGGCGCTGCATGATCGGCTGCTCAACGAGGTGATCGCGGCCGATGCGCGCGTACCGGGGCTGACGCTCATCAACACGTTGGCAAAGCAGCAGGCGCAGGAGCTGCTGGAGTCTTCGAAAGACTATTTCTGAGACTCGGACACCTCGATCAACGCATTCCACGCCAAAAATCAAACTGGATTCCAGCTATCTCTGGAATGACGAGCAAAGGAAAGGAACTGGACTGACATGCGACGACTACTGATCGGCTTTGCTTTCATGATCGCTGCGGCCAATGCACCGGCGGCCGATACGACGCTCAAGATCGCCAGCATCGCGCCCGATGGCACCTTGTGGATGAAGGAAATGCGCGCCGCCGGCGAAGCGGTCGCGCGCGAAACCGAAGGCCGGGTCGCGATCAAGTTCTATCCCGGTGGAGTGATGGGCAACGACGCCGTCGTGCTGCGCAAGATCCGGCTGGGCCAGTTGCAGGGCGGCGCCTTCACCGGCAGTGAACTGACCCTGGTCTACAGGGATGCCCAGCTCTACAGCCTGCCGTTCTTGTTCAAGGACTATGCCCAGGTCGACGTGGTGCGCGCGCAGATCGATCCGCTACTGGTGGCGGGTTTCGAGCAGTCCGGCTTCCGCATCCTCGGCATCAGCGGCGTCGGATTCGCCTACCTGATGGGCACGCAGCCGATCCACAATCGCGAGGATCTGCGCAAGGCCAAGGTCTGGGTACCGCAGAACGATCACATGGCCGAGATCACCTTCCGCTCCGGTGGCGTGGAGCCGATTCCCTTGCCGTTAGGCGATGTATTCACTTCATTGCAGACCGGACTGGTGGATACGGTCGGCAACACCGCCGCCGGTGCGATCGCGTTGCAATGGCATACCAAGGTGAAGCATCTGTTCGATCTGCCGCTGAGCTACGTCGTGGGCTATGTGGCTCTGGACGAAAAAGTATTCGCGAAGATGCCGGAGTCGGACCGCGCGATCGTGATGCAAGCCTTCGGCGCTGCCGCCAAGCGCATCGACTCGGGCAACCGAGCGGCTGATGCCAGCGCGCGGGTCGTGCTGAAGGGGCAGGGTGTGGTCCTGTTCCAGCCCGACGCGGCCGAGGCGGCCTACTGGAATCAAATTGGCACCCGGATTACCGAGCAACTGCTGGCCGAACAGGCGATCAGCCCCGAGTTGTTGGCGCGCACCCGTGAATTGCTGGCGACGCCGGCGGCCGCGGCGACTGACGACCCTTGAGCGCGAAACAACTGCTGAGCGTCCTGCACCGGGCCGAGGACGCGCTGCTCGCCGGGCTGTTGCTGTTGCTGGTGTTGTTGGCAACGACACAAATTGCGCTGCGCATCTTCTTCGAAACCGGCTTGATCTGGGCCGAACCCTTGTCACGGATGGGCGTGCTCTGGCTCGCATTGTTGGGGGCACTCGGCGCGACGAGGCAGCGTCAACACATCGCGATCGACGCGTTGCCGCGCCTGTTGCCGCCGCGCGCGCGGCGTGTGCTCTGGACCATAACCCAGCTCGCGGCCGCGGTTGTCGCGGGCATGCTCGGCTGGTACGGCGCTGGCATGTTGGGAATGGAACGCGAAGCGCCGGTGCCATTCATCGCCGGGATTCCGAGTTGGGTGCCAATGCTGGCGTTTCCGGTCGGATTCGGGCTCATGAGCCTGCGTTTCGTGTTGGCCGCATGCGGCCCGCCGCCGCAGCCGGGTGAGGCCGAGGTCGCCCGGGTCGAGGCCACCGGGGTCCCGGCTGGCGCCGCAGATCGGGACGGCGCGTGAGCCCAACCTTCGCAATCGGACTGGCGCTGATTCTGCTGCTCGCGCTTTCAGGCATGCCGCTGTTCGCGGTGATCGCGAGCCTGGCGCTGCTGGGATTCCACGTCGCGGGCTACGATCTCGTCGCTGTGGTCGTCGACTACTACCGCCTCGGCGACATGCCGGGATTGATCGCCATTCCCTTATTCACGTTGGCCGGCTACGTGCTGGGCGAAAGCGACGCCCCCAAGCGTCTGGTGCGACTCTCCGAGGCGCTGCTGGGCTGGTTGCCGGGTGGGCTGGCCATCGTCGCGCTGGTGACTTGCGCCTTCTTCACGGCCTTCACCGGGGCGTCGGGCATGACGATCGTGGCGATCGGCGCACTGCTGTATCCAACCTTGCGCGCCGCCGGCTATCCGCAGCGTTACAGCCTGGGATTGGTGACGTCATCGGGCAGTCTCGGTCTGTTGTTTCCGCCTTCGCTGCCGTTGATCGTGTTCGGCTTCGTCGCCGGACAACTCGCTACGACGCCACCCGTCACGATGGAGGCGCTCTTCCTCGCCGGCCTGCTGCCCGGCCTGCTGATGATCGCGATCCTGTCATTGCATGCGGTGTGGGTCGGACGCGCGATCCCCCGCGCTCGCACCCATCTGGATTGGCGCGAAGTCTGGGCCGCGCTCAAGGACGCACGCTGGGAGTTGCCTCTGCCGGTGCTGGTGCTGGGCGGCATCTACTCTGGCCTGTTTGCTGCGAGCGAAGCGGCGGCCGTCACCGCGCTCTATGTGCTGGTCACGAGTGTGCTGATTCGGCGTGAGATTGCCTTGGCCAAGCTGCCGACGGTCATGGCGGAGGCGATGCGGTTAGTCGGTGCCATCCTGGTTATCTTGGGTGCCGCGATGGCGTTCTCGAACTGGCTGGTGGATCAAGAGGTCCCCGGTCGATTGTTTGCTGTGGCGCGCGAGTACGTCCACAGCGGCTGGGCCTTCCTGCTGCTGCTCAACGGGCTGCTGCTGATGGTCGGAATGATGATGGACATCTTTTCGGCCATCGTCGTGCTCACTCCGCTGTTGTTGCCCGTCGCGGTCGGCTACGGCATCCATCCGGTGCACTTCGGCATCGTGATGCTGGCCAACCTGCAGATCGGCTACTTTATGCCGCCGATGGGCATGGATCTGGTGATCGCGTCATACCGTTTCCGAACGGACGTTTTGACCCTGGCGCGCGCCTGCGTGCCGTTCTTCCTGCTGGTGGGCTTGGCCTTGCTGATCATCACCTGGTGGCCGGGCTTGTCGTTGGCACTGCTGTAGCCTGACAGCGGGCGCGGGACGCCGCGCTCGGACTATAATGGTTGGCTTCATCCACCCGGAGCCGCACCCCTATGCGCATCCAGGCCGAAGCCCTGACCTTCGACGACGTTTCCCTCGTGCCCGCGCATTCCGCGGTGCTGCCCAAGGACGTCGACCTCGCCACGCGCTTCACCCGCGGGCTTTCCTTGAATCTGCCGATCCTGTCCGCCGCGATGGACACAGTCACCGAAGCCCGTCTCGCGATCGCGATGGCGCAACTCGGCGGCATCGGCATCCTGCACAGAACCATGAGCGTCGCCGACCAGGCCGCGCAAGTGGCGCAGGTGAAGAACTTCGAGGCTGGGGTGATTCGCGAGCCATTCACGGTTGGGCCGCAGACCACGATTGGCGAAGTGCTGAAGCTCACGCGGGCACGCAACATCTCCGGCGTACCGGTGGTGGATGGCGGCCAACTGGTCGGCATCGTTACCAGCCGCGACATGCGGTTCGAGACCAAGCTCGACGATCCGGTCCGCCACATCATGACCAAGAAAGATCGCCTTGTGACCGTGGGCGAAGGGGCCTCGGACGAGGAAGTGCTCGCGCTGATGCACAAGCACCGCATCGAAAAGGTGCTGGTGGTGGACGGGGCGTTCGCTCTGCGCGGCCTCATCACGGTCAAGGACATCCAGAAAGCGCGCGACAACCCCAACGCGGCGAAGGACGCGGACGAACAACTGCTCGCCGGTGCTGCGGTCGGCGTCGGCGGCGACACCGAGTCGCGAGTGCAAGCGCTGGTCGCGGCGGGTGTCGACGTGATCGTGGTCGATAGCGCGCACGGTCACGCCCAAGGCGTTCTCGATCGCGTGCGCTGGGTGAAGAAGAATTTTCCCAACGTGCAGGTGATCGGCGGCAACGTCGTTACTGGCGACGCCGCGCTG
>JBKJTK010000030.1:0-5155 GCA_046590875.1 Chiayiivirga sp. | reverse complement strand
GCTATTTCTCGCTGCTGGTGCGAACCCGCGGCCAAACCCATGCCCACGCCGACGAACTGCTGCGTGCAGTGAGTGAAATCGATGCGGACACGCCGGCGTACTGGGTGCGTAGTTACGACGCCGTGTTGCGTGAAGCCACGTTCGGCGAGCGTGTGCTGGCGCGCATCTTTGGCGGCTTCGGCTTGGTCGCGCTGGCGATCGCGGCCAGCGGCCTGTATGGCGTCGTGGCGTTCGCGGTGACGCAGCGCACGCGCGAAATCGGGGTGCGACGGGCGCTGGGCGCCAGCGACTCGCGCGTCGTGGCCATGGTGGCGTTGCGCAGCGTGTGGCAGGTCGGACTCGGACTGACGTTGGGCGTGGCACTAGGCATTCCCTTCGCGGGAATGCTGGCGGCGCCGATCGCGCATGTGGTGCAGGTCGAGGTCGCGAGTTGGGTGCTGGTGCCGGTGGTGTTGGCGGCGGTGGCCGCGGTGGCGATATGGATTCCGGCACGCCGCGCGTTGCGCGTCGACCCGATGGCGGCATTGCGGAGTGACTAGGAGAACGATGATGCAGTCATGGGGTTCCGATCTGCGCTACGCCGTGCGGCGCCTCGCGAAGTCGCCTGGCTTCGTCCTCGCCACGGTGCTGATGCTGGGGCTCGGCATCGCGCTCAGCGTTGCGATGTACAGCGTGGTGCGCAACGTGCTGGTCGCGGGCCTGCCGTTTCCGCAAGCCGAAAACGTGGTGGAGGTCAGCAGCGCGAACGCCTCGCAAGATGTCAGCAACGGCCAGCTCACGCCGGCCGAGGCTGAGCGCCTGGCCGAGCCCGGTGGACCATTCGCCAAGCTCGGCTACTACACCTGGGGTGGGCTCACCGTATACGACGGCGAGCGTCCGCGTGAGTTCACGCTCATCATCGCCAGTGACGGTTTTTTTCCGGCCTTGGGACTGCAGCCGCAACTCGGACGCTGGTTCGATGCGGCGGACTTCGAGGCCGAGACTGGCGCGATCGTCATTTCGCACAATGAGTGGCAACGCCTGCTCGGCGGCGATCCGAACGCGATCGGACGGATGATCGAAACCTCCGACGGCCGCATGGAGGTGATCGGCGTGATGCCGGCCGGCTTCGACACGCCGGACCGCGACGTCGGGGCCTGGCGTCCGCTGCGCGCCGCCGCGCATTTCAAGCGTGATGCGCCGTGGTACTGGAATGCCCGCATGCTGTTTGCGGTGGCGAGACTTGATCCGGCGATCGACGCCACCCAGCGCGAGCAACGTCTGGCGGCGCTCCTGGCCGAACTGCGCGAACGCCATTCCCTGCCCGACGATGGCTGGCGCATCGCTTCGATACCGATGCTCGAACGCATCGTCGGGGATATCCGCGGCGTGTTGTGGGGGGTGTTCGCGCTCGCGCTGCTGGTGCTGCTGATCGGCTGCGCGAATGTCGCGATCGCTATCGATGCGCGACAGATCTCGCGGCGCCACGAACAAGCTCTCACCCAAGCCATCGGTGCGAGTCGCGCGCGCCTGTATCGTGGCCTGCTGCTGGAGATCGGCCTGCTGGCGTTATTGGCGGTCGCCCTGGGCGTGACGCTCGCAGTCGTCGGTGTGGATTGGTTGCGCGAGCTGGCGCGCGACAGCGTTCCACGGGTAGATGCGATCGTCCTGCAATGGGACGCGCTGGGATTCGCCGCCGTGCTGGGTCTGGTAGCGCCGTTCCTGGCGGCATTTGCCGGTTCGCTGCGCTTGCGCGCACAGCCCGCGGACGCCATCCGTGGCGGCGGCAAGGGGATGGTTGCGGGCACTGGGCGACAACATCGTCTGTTGCCGGCGCTGGGCGTGGCCTTGTCGACGGTAGGATTGGTGGCGGCCAGCGCGCTGCTGCTCAGCCTCGGCGACTTGCAGCGCGTCGATCCCGGATTTCGCAGCGAGAACGTGCATGCGATGCAGTTCTTCGTCAACGGCGGACCGACCGAATGGCGCCGTGTCAGCGAGGAGTTGCAAGCAAAGTTGGCGACCTTGCCCGGTGCCGAGCACGTTGCGGTCGCAAGCGCGGCGCCGCTGTCCACGATCGGCAGTTTCGCGATCGACCTGAAGCTACCCGAACGCGACCGCGCCGAGCCATACCAGATCGGCCTGCGGCGAGTTTCAGCCGGGTACCTCGACCTGCTCGACATACCTGTCTTGACCGGGCGCGGCATCGAGGCCAGCGACGGCGATGGCAGTGAGGCGGTGGCGGTCATCAATCGTACCCTCGCCACGCGGCTGTTCGGTAGCGACTCGGCGTTGGATCGCAGCGTGCTGCTGCCCTTGGGGCAGGGCGATCGTGTGCCCTATCGGATCGTGGGAGTGATGGAAGACATCCGCAACGATGGACTGCGCTCGCCGCCAGGCCCGGAACTGCTGATCTCGCAGGCGCAAAACCCATGGATCGGCATGACCTTCCTGCTGCGCACCTCGCAGCCGCTGCCGGGCATCGAGGCGCAGATGGCGCAGGCGCTGTGGTCGGTATCGTCGCGACAGGCGATCACCCGCGAGTTCACGCTGCGCGAAGACCTCGACGAGCAACTGGCCACGGTGAAGTTTTTCAGCCGTACCGTTGGCGTCTTCGCGTTTGCTGCGTTGGCGTTGGCCGCGTTGGGCGTGTATGCCGTCGCTGCGTTGCAACAGCAACGTCGTATCGGTGAGTTTGGATTGAGGCTGGCGGTGGGTGCGAGCCCGGCAAGCCTGGTCAAGCGCATCCTGCACGACTGCCTCGCCACGATTTCGATCGGGATCGCCCTTGGGTTGTTGGGCGCATGGGCTGCGCTGCGCTTGATCGAGAATCAGCTGAGCAATTCCGACGTGCAGGGCGCGCTCGCGCTCCCGGTGGGTGCTGCACTTATCGCTCTCGCTGCCGTGTGCGCGGCGCTGCTACCTGCACTACGCGCGACTCGCATCGACCCGATGACTTCCCTGCGTCATAACTGAGGACAACTCCATGGTCACCGCCTTGTGGCAGGAACTGCGCTTTGCCACCCGCGCGCTGGCGCGCAACCCGTGGTTCACCGCGACCTGCGTGCTGATGCTGGCCGCGGGGTTGGGCCTGGCGATGTACATGTTCGGTGCGATCAACGGCTTCGTGCTCAAGCCGTTGCCGTTCATGCATGCCGACCGGCTGATGTAACTCGGCTACAACGGGCGCGCACTGCGGGTCGAACCGATGATGGCGTTGCGTTACGAATAGGACCGACATGATCCAACTCAAGCAACTGGAAAAATCCTACGCGCAGGGCGCGCAGCGCCTCTGGGTGCTGCGCAATGTGAATCTTGCGGTGCGCGAAGGCGAGTTTCTCAGTGTCATGGGGCCGTCAGGCTCGGGCAAGAGCAGCCTGCTGTCCGTGCTCGGATTGCTCGATGCCGATTGGCAGGGCGAGTACTGGTTCGATGGCAAGCCACTGCACAAGATGAATCCCCGCGAGCGTGGCGATTTCGCTCGCGCCAACATCGGCTTCATCTTCCAGCAGTACCATCTGATCGACGATTTGACGGTGCGCGAGAACCTCGAACTGCCGCTCGACTATCGCAATCTGCCCGCGTCCGAACGCAAGGCGCGCGTCGGGGACATCCTCGATCGCTTCAGCATCGTGGGGAAGAAAGATCTGTTTCCGCGCCAGCTCTCGGGCGGGCAGCAGCAATTAGTCGCTGTGGCACGAGCGGTGATCACGCGGCCCCGGCTGCTGCTTGCCGACGAACCCACCGGCGCGCTGCATTCGAGCCAAGGCGACATGATCATGGATTTATTGGCGCAGTTGAATCGGGACGGCACCACCATCGTGCAGGTGACGCACAACGCGCCGTACGCCGCGCGAGCGCATCGCACGGTGGAACTGTTCGATGGTTGGTTGAAGGACCAAGCGTTCAGCTCCTCCCCCTGCTCGCAGGGGGAGGTTGGGAGGGGGTGAGCTCTTGCGTCGAAGTTGGGCGTAAGAGCGACCCCACCCCAGCCCTCCCCTGCATTCGCAGGGGAGGGAGCAGAATCGTCGCCTTGCCGGATAATCGCTTCATGACAACCCCCCGCATCCTGATCTCCGACGACCAGCCCGACGTGCTCGATGCCTTGCGCTTGCTGCTCAAGTCCGAAGGCTATGCCTGCGTCACCTGTAACTCCCCCCCATCCGCGCTCGACACGGCGCGGGCTGAACGCTTCGATGCGGCCCTGATCGACCTTAACTACACCCGCGATACCACATCTGGCCAGGAAGGATTGGAACTACTGGCTGCACTTCGCCGCCACGATCCCGATCTGCCGGTGGTGGTGATGACGGCGTGGGGCACGATCGACGTGGCGGTGCAGGCGATGCGCGCGGGGGCGGGGGATTTCATCGAAAAGCCGTGGGACAACCGGCGCCTGATCAGTGTGCTGCGTTCGCAAGTCGAACTCGGTCGGGGGCAGCGGCGCGAAGCGAAATTGCAGACCGAGAATGCGTTGCTGCGCGACGACGATGACGACGTGTTCGTCGCTGAAGCCGCATCGATGCGGCCGGTGATGGAAATGCTGCGACGGGTCGCGCCGTCCGACGCGAACGTGCTGGTGCTGGGCGAAAACGGCACCGGCAAGGGCGTGCTCGCACGTCAGCTGCATCGAATGTCGCGCCGGGCCGCGCAGCCCTTGATCAAGGTCAACATGGGCGGCATCGCCGACAGCGTGTTTGAGTCGGAGATGTTCGGGCACACCAAGGGCGCGTTTACCGACGCCAAGAACGACCGCATCGGCCGCTTCGAGCTCGCCGATGGTGGCACCTTGTTTCTCGACGAGATCGCGAACATTCCGCTCGCGCAGCAGCCCAAGCTGTTGCGCGTGCTGGAAGACGGAGAACTCGAAAGACTGGGCTCGTCGCGCACCTTGAAGGTCAACGTGCGCCTGATTTCTGCCACCAATGCCGAGCTCGGTGCGGAGGTTGCCCGCGGCGGTTTCCGCAAGGATCTGCTGTTCCGCCTCAACACGGTCGAAATCCACTTGCCGCCGCTGCGCGAACGGTGCGAAGACATCGCGCCGATGGCGCAGGCGTTTCTCGCGCGATGCGCACGGCGCTACCAGCGCGAAGGGCTGACGTTCTCGCCTTCAGCACTCACCGCGCTGCAGAACTATGCCTGGCCGGGCAACGTGCGAGAACTCTCACATGTGATCGAA
>JBKJTK010000480.1:0-2654 GCA_046590875.1 Chiayiivirga sp. | reverse complement strand
GTCCCCGACCAGCCACGGCGTCAGCACGAAGCCTTCCAGCGTCTGCCCGACGGCGAACACGCCGACCACCAGCGCCACATGCAGCCAGTCGCCATGCTGGACCAGGGCCGCGATGATGCCGGCGGCCGCGCCCACGGCCACCCCCAGATAGGGCACGAAGCTCACCAGGCCGGCGAGCATGCCGATCAGCAGGGGCAGATCGATGCCGATCAACGATAGTCCGATTGCATACATCGCACCCAGCGCCAGCATCACGCTGTGTTGGCCACGCAAGAATGCACCGAGCACGCTGTCGGATTCGCGCGCCAAACGCGACACCGTGGGCTCGATCGGACGCGGCAGCAACTCGCTCACCCGGTTGACCAGCACGTCCCAGTCGCGCAGGAAATAGAAAGTCACCACCGGGATCAGCACCAGGTTCGCAACCCAGCCCAGCACCGCCAGGCCGGATTTCGACAGTCCACCCAGCACCGTGGCGGCCACGCCGCCGGCCTGTTTCCAGTGCTGCTTGAGGATCTCGACAATGTTCGCCGGATCGAAAGCCTGGACGTCGTATCCGGTGTTGGCCTTGATCCAAGGCAACACACGGCCCTGGATCCAGTCGATGTAGCGCGGCAACTGCTCGATGAAATGCGAGATCTGGTTCTCTAGCATCGGGATCAGCAGCAGCACGACACCGACGACGGCCAGCGTCATGAGCGCAAACACCACACAAACGGCGACAGTACGAGAAAGTTTCCTGCGCTCCAGCCGGTCGACCAGCGGGTCGCCAAGATAGGCCAGCAGCGCCGAAATAGCGAAAGGCGTCAGCACCGGCGCCAGCAGCCAGAGCAACACACCGAGCAAGACGCTCAGTGCCAGCAACTGCCATTTCTGCGTATCGCTCATCGTCGGTCGATCCTTGCGAAGCGGTCGGCGTCAAACAGAGGGCGACAGCGCGGGCGACATTCTCCCACAAGCCCTGCAGATCACGAGCGCGTGGCGCGCTTCGACGCGCGACGTGCATCCACCGCGCGCCAACTCCAGCGCAGCACGTAATCGAGTCCACTGGCGAAGGTCAAGCCAGCCAACAGCGCGACCCCGACCGTCAGCCAGGTGGCCGGCATCGGTCGCCAAGCCAGATGCAGCAAGGCCATCAGCACGAAAGCGATCTGCACCGCGGTCGTCAGCTTGCTCAGGCGGGTCGGACGCGCTTCGACCGGACCGATCAGCCAGTGATAGGCCAGCGCGCCCGCAACGATCACCACGTCTCGCCCCAGCACCAGCCCCAGCAACCATCCGGCGATCGTTTGGGATTCCCACAAGCCGACGAAACAGGCCGCGAGCAGCAATTTGTCGGCGATTGGATCGAGCAGCGCGCCAAGCGGGGTCTGCCAGCCGAAGCGTTTGGCGAGAAAGCCATCGAGCGCATCCGTGACCGCCGCCAGCGCGGCCACCGCCAGTGCTGCGCCGTGATCGCCAGCACGCATCAGCCCCACCAGCGGCAGTACCAGCGCGATGCGCGCGCCAGTGATGACATTCGGCAACTGCCGCCAGTTCATGGTTCCAATCGGAACACCGGTACGGTTTCACTGACGTCGGCGGGCGGAAGCAGTACGCCGCCGCCCTCGACCAGTCGCATCAGGCCGTCGATGCCGGTACGCAGGGCCAGATGCAGCATCATGCGGTCGTCTACGGCCTCGGTGACTTCCACCTTGCGCACGATCGGCAATTTCTCCAGGTATTGGAGCGCGCGACCGTAATCCCCGGCGGCGCTCAGTCCCGCGACCACGATGTCGTAGTTGCCCGCGGGGCCACTCAGGATGCGACTGGAATAATTCTTCGCGAGCGCCGACGCTGCGCCGTCGGCGCCTGCCGCCAACACCACGGCCGCGTTCGCATCGACCGCGCTCCAGCGCCCCAATTCCCTCGTGCCATCAAGCAACCGCCAATGCGCAGTCCAGCCGCCGTCGCCGCGCTGCAACCGGCCTAGTAGCACGGGCGCGTTGCCGTAACGCGCGGCGGCAGTTCGCACGGCCTCGACATCTTCGCGCCACACGGCCTGCGGCCCGCCCAGGGTCTGGTCCTGCAGATCGCCTTTGGGAAATGCGAAGGACAATCCGCGTTGGCCGGCACGTCGAGTCAGGTTCGCGACCGCGCCCGCCTGTGGTTCGCCGACCAATCGGGCACCGCGGCCATCGTCGATCGCCAGCCACAGCATCGGACGAGGGCGAGGACTGGGCCACACCGTGCGACCGCTGCGGGTTACCAGGTTTTCCACCGAGGCGCGGTTGAAACGTGCGATCAGGAACAATTTAATCTGCGGCACGCCCGAGGAGGTGACGACATCCTGTCGGTAGCGATACTGCTGCATCATCCGGCTGGCGCCATTCAGCGCACCGGCGTATGCCGGATCGGTAGCGGCACCGGCATCGCCCGTCACTTTTACCAGCACCTGCGCCAGCGCCTCCGGCAAGGCGGCCAGGCGCAGTTCCTCGGTCTGGTTGGCGACGGGCGCCTCGCCCTCGTACAGCGCACCGTCTTGCGCCGTTGCCAAGCTGCTACCCAACAGCAACGAGAAGGTCAGGGAACGAAACAGGGACAGACGCATGCGGAGAAGCCCGAGAGACAGTGGCCACCATGTTGCCGAAGGACGGCATGCGCGTCCATGCGTG
>JBKJTK010000161.1:0-2532 GCA_046590875.1 Chiayiivirga sp. | reverse complement strand
CTGGGCGCGGACGACTACCTCACCAAGGACATCTCGCTGCCGCAATTGACGGCGCGGGTGCAGGCGCTGTTCCGCCGCATGGACGCGCTGCGCGCGCCGACCGCGCGCGACACCGTGCTGACGCTGCGCGGACTGAAACTCGAAGTCGAGCGCATGCGGGTGAGCTGGAACGGCGAAGAAGTGCCGCTCACCGTCACCGAGTTCTGGATGGTGCACGCGCTCGCGCGGCATCTGGGCCACGTGAAATCGCGCGAGCAGTTGATGCGCGAGGCCCAGATCGTGGTCGATGATGCCACCGTCACCTCGCATATCAAGCGCATGCGCAAGAAGTTCATCGCGATCGACGCGGCCTTCGACGAGATCGACACCGTGCACGGCGCGGGTTACCGCTGGCGGCCGTGAACACGCCCCGATACCCGGGCGACGAGCAACCGCGAATATCCCTCAGGCCTCGTGCGGCAATGCGGTCGTTAGTCGTCGGGTGGCGCTAAGCTCACCGTAGAGCTGTACCGCCCGCCGCATCAGTTCCGGCGCACTCCACGCTTGCGCATCCTGAGGCCCTGCGGTGGACAGGACACGACACAATTCTGGATCGCGCAGCAAGGTCGCGACATGATCGGCGAACTCCTTTACGTTCTCGCCGCTGATGCGCGCGCATCGCACGTCGCGTAACACGGTGGCGGTGCCCATCACCGCCGTCGAGACGATCGGCACGCCGAGCGCCATCGCTTCGATCAGTACGAGGCCTTGCGTTTCGGTTGGCGAGGAGAACACGAAGACGTCGCCGGCGCGATAACAATCGAGCAGCGTGGTGCGGCGGTCGAGGTTGCCGACGAAATGCACATTGCCGTGCAGGCCTAGCGTCTCGGTGCGGCGTTTGAGGCGTTCGCGATCCGGGCCTTCGCCGGCGATGATGAAGAGCAGGTCGGGGAATTCCGCAACCAGCAACTTCGTCACATCGAGCAGGAAGTCCATATTTTTCTCCAGCGCGATGCGGCTCACCGTCACCAGGGTCGGGCGTTGCGCCGCGATGCCATGCGTTCGCCGGAACGCGGCGCCGTCGCCGCGGTTGAACTCGCCCAGATCGATGCCGGTCGGAAGGATCGTCGTCGGCGTGCGAATGCCGTAGCGCGTCAGTACATCGACCATCTGCTGCGACGGGACGATCAGATGATCGACCTGCCCGCAGAGCCTGCGTGAAAACCAGCGCGCTCCGAAGCGCAGCATCGGCGCAGGCAGCCACGGCAGATAGTGCGCCGCATACTCCTCGAAGAAGGTGTGATAGGTCTCGACAAGCGGCAATCCTAGCCGTCGCGCCAGGCGCACTCCGAGTTGATGCGCGCGGAATGGCGTGTGCACGTGGATCACGTCCCAAGGCTGCTGCGCCAACTCATCTTCGGCAGCACGCAACGCACGTACGGTGATCAACCGATCCTCGGGATCGAAGAAAATCACCCGTGCCGGCAGCCGCCGGAGATCGAACTCGCCTTGCGCGTCGCCTTCGCCATACGCCGGCGCGACGATGCTCACGGAGTGACCCAGCCGCTCCAGTTCGCGCGCGAAAGTGCGAATCGACGAGGACACGCCGTTCACCCGCGGGAAGTACACGTCCGACAGCATCAGGATATTCATGCCGGCGACGATATGACGGATTTGTTGCCGGAGTGAGTCAGCGACGGCGGCGGGCATGGCCTCCGCCGCCTCGGTTTAGCGTTACTGATAAAAGGGCCACTGGGGAGTAGGCACAATACTGTTCGGTTACGCCCTCCGAATTCCGTTCGCCCCCGGATCAAGTCCGGGGCAGGCTCTGAGGTATCGAAGGGCGCAGCTTGAAGTTTCGGGCTGTTGTGGTTCGATTGCCGAAGGCAACTCTATGCTGAGCCTGTCGAAGCACCACCACGAACGGCTTGTGTGGACAGCATTGGGAGTAGTCATGAACGAGATCTTTGCCGCACGTGAGCCGAGCGCCGCACCGCCACCGCCTGTGCGGCCCGCCCCGTTCGAGTTCTCTGGGCCGCAGGAGGCGCTATTCACCTCGCTGTCGAAGCTGATGCGCTTCGTGGGAGGCGCCTCGATCGTGTTCGGCTTGCTCGCTCTGCTGACCCTGTTGCAGGCGCGGGGCAATGCGCTGGTGGTATTGATCCAGGCAACACTGATGGTTGCCATGGGCTGGCTTACCATGTCGGCGGGGGGCAGTTTTCGCCAGGTCAGCGAAACCTCCGGTCGCGATATCTCGCACCTGATGGAAGCACTGACCCGATTGCGCACGATCTATCTGTTTCAGGTCTGGATGCTCGCCCTGGCTCTCGTCTTTCTTGCCGCGGTGATGATCTGGGTAATGTTCAAACTGGCTACGCGGTAAGTCAGGGGCTGGCCGGCAGGATCGCCAATCGCTTCCGCACCTGCGCCGCCACCGTTTCCATCTCGCGCATCGGCTCTACCTTCCACGCCGCATAGTCGAGCTTCATCGGCCGCACGCGGCCGCTTTCCAGCAGTTCGCGGTAAAAGTTCGCGAGTTTGCCGTGCAGCGGT
>JBKJTK010000146.1:0-6446 GCA_046590875.1 Chiayiivirga sp. | reverse complement strand
ATCCCCTTGATGATGCCCTCGGCGCTGTCGACCGGCATCTCCGGGTGCGCGTAGTTTTCGTTCATCAGGGTGACGTAGTAGTACTCGTCATGCTGCTCGGCGAGCATGCGCTGCATGCCGTGCTGGAGGATCGTGACGACTTCGTAGCTGAAGGTCGGGTCGTAGCTGCGGCAGTTCGGAATCAGCCCCGCCTGCACCATGCCGTGGCCGTCTTCGTGTTGCAGACCTTCGCCATTGAGCGTGGTGCGGCCGGCAGTGGCGCCGAGCAGGAAGCCGCGCGCGCGCATGTCGCCAGCCTGCCAGGCGCTGTCGCCGATGCGCTGGAAGCCGAACATCGAGTAGTAGATGTAAAACGGCAGCATCTGCAGATCGTTGGTGCTGTAGCTGGTCGCACACGCCAGCCACGAGGAGAACGCGCCGCACTCCGTGATGCCTTCTTCCAGCACCTGGCCCGCGGTGTCCTCGCGGTAGTACATCAACTGGTCGCGATCCACCGGCTTGTATTTCTGTCCGTGCGGCGAGTAGATGCCGATCTGGCGGAACAGACCTTCCATGCCGAAGGTGCGCGCTTCATCCGCGACGATCGGCACGCACCGCGGCCCGACCTGCTTGTCGCGCAGCGTGATGTTAAGCATCTGCACGAACGCCATCGTGGTGCTGTTCTCGCGCTCACCGGTGCTCTTGAGCAGGCGCTCGTAGGTTTCGAGCTTGGGCACTTCGAGCGATTGCGTGGCCTTGCGGCGACGCTGTGGCAGGAAACCGCCGAGCGCGCGCCGACGCTCGATCAGGTACTCGACTTCCGGCGATTTCGCGCCCGGGTGATAGAACGGGATCTGGTTGTCGGCGAGTTGCGCATCGGTCACCGGAATGCTGAAGCGGTCGCGGAACGCGCGAATGTCTTCGTCTTCCATCTTCTTGGTGCCGTGGGTCGGGTTCAACGATTCGCCGGCCGCTCCCATGCCGTAGCCTTTCACCGTTTTCGCGAGCACCACCGTCGGCATGCCGGTGGTCGTCGACGCGGCGTGATACGCGGCATAGACCTTGTGCGGATCGTGACCGCCGCGATTCAGGCGCCAGATGTCGTCGTCGCTGAGATTGGCGACAAGTGCTGCTGTTTCAGAGTACTTGCCGAAAAAATTATCGCGCGTGTACTTGCCGCCGAAGGCCTTGCAGTTCTGGTACTCGCCGTCCACGGTTTCCATCATCAACTGGCGCAACTTGCCGGTCGTATCGCGCGCCAGCAGCGGGTCCCAGTAGCTGCCCCAGATTGTCTTGATCACGTTCCAGCCGGCGCCGCGGAAGCCGCCTTCGAGTTCCTGGATGATCTTGCCGTTGCCGCGCACCGGGCCATCAAGGCGTTGCAGATTGCAGTTGATGACGAAGACGAGATTGTCGAGCCCTTCGCGGCCAGCGACGGAAATCGCGCCGAGGGATTCCGGTTCGTCGGTTTCGCCGTCGCCGAGGAAGCACCAGACCTTGCGGTCGGATTTCGGCATCAGACCGCGGCCTTCGAGATACTTCCAGTTGCGCGCCTGGTAGATCGCGGCGATCGGGCCGAGACCCATCGACACGGTCGGCACCTGCCAGTAATCCGGCATCAGCCACGGGTGCGGATAGGAACTGATGCCACGACCGTCGACTTCCATGCGGAAGTGGTCGAGTTGGGATTCGGTCAGGCGGCCTTCAAGGAAAGAGCGCGCATAGATGCCGGGCGAACTGTGGCCCTGCACGCAGATCAGGTCGCCCGCGTGCTCGCCGTCGGGCCCGCGCCAGAAGTGATTGAAACCCACGTCGTAGAGCGTCGCCGCGGAACCGAAACTCGCGATATGGCCGCCGAGGTCGCCCGGCTTGCGGTTCGCGCGCACCACCATGGCCAGCGCGTTCCAGCGGATCAGCGAACGGATGCGCCATTCCATCGACGCATCGCCGGGGCTCTTGGCTTCGCGGTGCGTCGGAATGGTGTTGATGTATTCGGTCGTCGGCGCGAACGGCAGGTGTGCACCGGCCTGGCGGGTGTGGTCGACCATGCGCTGCAACAGGAAATGCGCGCGCTCCGGGCCGTCGGCGGCGATCACCGCGCGCAAGGCGTCGGTCCATTCCTGGGTCTCGGTCGGATCGAGATCCTGATCGAGGATGTCCTGCAGTGGGTTCATGGGTCGTCCTTCGGCCGGGCCAAGACCCGTGCCAATGCTGTTCACATAAGCCGTTCGTGGTGAGGTATCGAACCACAACAGCCCGAAACTTCAAGGCTGCGCCCTTCGATACCTCAGGGCGAACGGAATTCAAAGAGCGTAACCGATCAGTATTGAGACCCGTGCGCTTGCGCCAAGTGCTTGTCGCGGCTCGTTTCGCTGCGACGATTAGAGCGAGAAGTCTAACCCAACCACCTGGCCGTCGAACGCGGCGGCCTACAATGCACGCATGCTTTCGCTGCCACCCCTCGCGCTCTACATCCACATCCCCTGGTGCGTGAAAAAGTGCCCGTATTGCGACTTCAATTCGCATAACCGGCCGAATGCCGTTTTGCCGCAGGACGAGTATGTGGCGGCGCTGCTGGCGGATTTGGATCAGGATCTGCCGCTGGTGTGGGGCCGGCCGGTGACCAGCGTGTTCTTTGGCGGCGGCACGCCGAGCCTGTTCTCGGCGGATTCGATTGAACGCATCCTCGAAGGCGCGTCGGCACGGCTGAGTTTCCGACCCGGACTGGAAGTCACGCTGGAAACAAACCCGGGCACGATCGAACACGACCGGTTCGAGGCGTACCGAAAATCCGGCGTGAACCGGATCAGCTTCGGCATCCAGAGTTTCGACGATGGGTGTTTGCAGCGGCTGGGGCGCATCCACGACAGCGCGCAGGCCGAGTACGCCGTGAAGCTCGCGCAGGATGCGGGCTTCGACAATTTCAATCTCGATCTGATGTATGCGCTGCCGCAGCAGACGCTGGCGATGGCGCTGCATGATGTCGAGCGCGCGATCGCGCTTGCGCCCACGCACCTGAGCCACTACCAGCTCACGCTTGAACCCAACACCGTGTTCGCAGCGAAACCTCCAGCGGGCATTCCCGAGGACGACATCGCCTGGGACATGCAGGAAGCCTGTCAGGCGCGCATGGCCGAAGCCGGATATGCGCAGTACGAGGTTTCCGCGTATGCGAAGCCTGATCGGCAGTGCGCGCATAACCTCAATTACTGGCGCTTCGGCGACTATCTCGGCATCGGGGCGGGCGCGCATGGAAAATTGACGCTTCCTTCCGAAGACGGCGTGTTGCGGCGCTGGAAGGTGAAGCAACCGCGCGACTATCTCGCGCAAGCAGCAAGCGTGGCGCGCATCGGCGGCGACGACTGGATTGCTCCGGAGCAGCGGCCGTTCGAGTTCATGCTCAATGCGCTGCGCTTGAACGAAGGTTTCGATCTAGGCTTGTTCGAGTTGCGCACCGGCCTGTCGCGGGCGGCGATTGCGGATCGCCTCGAAGATGGCATCGGACGCGGCTGGCTGGAACGCGATGGCGAGCGGGTGCGGCCGACCGAGTTCGGGCGGCGCTTTCTCAATGATGTGATGGGCGCGTTCTTGTAGGCGAGGATCAACACCATCCTCACCCCAACCCTCTCCTTGAAGGAGAGGGAGTGGATTCGTCGCCCTTGATCTTCCCCCTCTCCTTCAAGGAGAGGGCCGGGGTGAGGATGGTGTGCGAGCACACGCGACTCCACATTCACGCGCGGTACAAGCCCGAAGTTCATGCTTCGTCCATGACCGATTCCATCTTCCTGCGTTGCCCTTACTGCGGCGAACGCTTCGAGGCCGTCGCCGACGCCTCGGGCGGTGACGCTGAGTACGTCGAGGATTGCCCGGTCTGCTGCCGACCGATCACGTTCCGGCTCGACGCCGATGCCGACGGCAATCTGCGCGGACTCGATGCCGAGCGCGAGGATTGAGCGGAGCGGTTCATTCGTTCGGTGTCTTGAAGCCGACCGCATCGACACGTCGCGCGCCCTGCACTAGAATCCGTCCGCTTTCAGGTGCTCGGGAAGCCGGTGCGAATCCGGCGCTGCCCCCGCAACGGTAAGCAGGTGTAGTCCGCCATCACGCCACTGGAGCTCGCTCCGGGAAGGCGGCGGACCGGATGCGATGAAACTGTCGCATCGCCCTGCCAGCCCGGAGACCGGCCTGGAGCGCGTGGTTTCAGCATCTTGCTGACCATGCAGCGGCGCGTCGCGGTGGGCGATGCGGCGAGGCGTTTCGCTGCGCGATCCGTCACGCCCCCTTCCTCCGATGCGCGCCATCTCGCGGGTGTGCGTTCTTTCGGAGTTCTCCCATGCATCGTGTTCTTCCCCGTTCTGCGCTGGCGCTCGGCGTCGCGTTGTCCCTGCCCCAAATATTCACTCCTTCGTTGGCGCAATCGGCGCGCGAACAACCTGAAGTCGTGGTGACAGCGAATCGTTCACCGGTCACTGTCGATGCGACGCTGGCCAGCGTCAGCGTGATCACGCGCGACGATATCGAAGCCAGCGCCACGAACGATCTGCTCGATCTGCTGCGCGCCCTGCCCGGCCTGGATATCGTT
The DNA here is from genome assembly GCA_046590875.1 of Chiayiivirga sp. GTDB lineage: Bacteria > Pseudomonadota > Gammaproteobacteria > Xanthomonadales > Xanthomonadaceae > JALCLA01. Next base: position 1,885 of record JBKJTK010000146.1, on the reverse strand, counting down.
CGCGGCGGAGGTTTGGGACAGCAAACCAGCGTCTTTCTTCGCGGTACTAATTCCAATCACGCCCTGGTGTTGATCGATGGCGTGCGCGTGGCGGCACTGGGCACCGGTGGGTTCGCCTGGGAGCAGCTCGCGCTGGGCCAGATCGAGCGCATCGAAGTCGTGCGCGGACCGCGCGCGGCGCTGTGGGGTTCGGATGCGATTGGCGGCGTGATCCAGATCTTCACCCGTCGCGCCGCCGGCTTCGACGCCGCGGTCAGCATCGGCAACCATGACACCCTCGGCATCGAAGCCGGCGCCGGCCTGCGCGGTGAACGCGGTGGTTTCGACGTTCGCCTGGGTTATGCCGATGCGGGCGGAATCAATGCCCAGAGTCCTGACGGCTTTGACTTCGATCCGGACGATGACGGCTACCTGCACCGCAACGCCCTGCTGCACGGCGATGTTGTCGTTGGCGAACACACACTCAACGCGATGGCTTCGCGCCGCGACAACGACATCGAGTTCGACCAGGGCGAATCCGATACCCGCCAGTCGCAATACTCGCTCGCGCTCGACGGCACGCTGCGCGACGACTGGAGCCATCACCTCGCGCTCGCTTCGGCGCGCGACACCCTGATCACACCAGCGTTCTTCTCGCGCTACGACTCGCGCCGCGAACAACTGGACTGGAATCACAGCCTGACGTTCGCGGCTCGCAACGAGTTGCTGTTCGGCCTGGCCTATGTGCGCGAGCGCGGCGCCAATATCGATACCTTCAGCAACGAGCCAGTCTATGCCGCACGTCGCAACAACCGCGCCGGTTTTGCGGCCTGGCGCGTGGGCTCGGGCGCGCACGATTTCGAATTCTCGGGCCGGCACGACGACAACAGCCAGTTTGGTGGTGAGGCGACATTCTCCGGCGCCTGGGGCTGGCAAGCCGGCGACACCGTGCGCACCACGCTAAGCCTGGGCGAAGGCTTCCGCGCCCCGACCCTGAACCAGCTGTACTCACCTGGTTTCGGCGGGTTGTTCGCCGGCAATCCGCTGCTCGATCCGGAACGTTCTCGCAGCGTCGAGGTCGGTGCGGATTTCGCGCTGACGACCGACGCGAAGCTGAGTCTGCGCGCCTATCGCAACGATGTGCGCGACCTGATCGACTTCAGCGGTGGCGAGACCTTCCAGGCGATCAATATCCAGCGGGTGCGCATCGATGGCGTCGAGGCCGACACCAACTTCCAACTGGGCGCCTATGAACTAAGCGCGAACGCCACCTGGCAGGACGCCGAGAATCGCGACACGCATTCGCCTCTGCTGCGTCGTCCGGACCGCAAGGCCAGTCTGATCCTGGATCGCCGATTCGACGGCGGGGTGCGGATCGGTCTGGAAGGCCATGCGGCTTCGAGCCGGCCCGAATTCGGCGGCGAACTACCCGGCTACGGCCTGCTGAGTCTGCGCGGCAGCGTTCCGCTGAGCGACACTCTGGTGCTGGATGCCCGTATCGAAAACCTGCTGGATCGCAACTACGTGCTGGTCAGGGGCTTCAACACGCCGGGAATGACGGCCCTGGTCACGTTGCGCTGGAATCCATAGGGCACCTGGCCCTTCTCAAGATCGCAATCCCTGCGATCGCTAGTGGGGTCAATGCGTGCTGCTTGTCAGCCGCCGGTTTGCGTACGACTGAACGCCCTTGCGCTATGCGCAAGGGCCAAGGCGCGGAGCGAGGTGGCCCCGAAAGCCTGTCCCAGACGTGAACCGGGGGCCGAAGGAGGGCACGGCGAAGTCGGCGACCTCCGAACTATCGTCACTTCGCCCTACCCTCACCCAAACCCTCTTACGCTAGCGGGAGAGGGAGTGATGGCTCGTACACTGCGCTGGCCGCTGTCCCCGCACTCGCATAGAATCGGGG
>JBKJTK010000510.1:0-4742 GCA_046590875.1 Chiayiivirga sp. | reverse complement strand
GCAAGCAGTGCCGATGAACTCAGCGCGCGCAGGCAGGCACGGCGATCGGTGACGTTCGTGCAGCCTGCCGCCGCCGTCACCCGATCGCCTTGCGCCAGTCCTGCGGCCAACGTCGGTGCGTTGTTGAGACAATTGCCGCTCTGCACGATCACGCGATCGAAGAGTCCGCGCGCGGCCGGCGCGGTGAGCAACGCGCAGGTGCTGACGCCGCCCGCGGACTCGCCGAAGATCGTGACCCTTTCCGGATCGCCACCGAATGCCGCGATGTTGTCGCGCACCCAGGTCAGCGCGGCGATCTGGTCCAGCAATCCGTAATTGCCGGACTGCGGGTGATCCGCGCCCTCGCCCACGAAGTCGCGTAGTGCCAGGTAGCCGAACGGTCCGAGTCGATAGTTGATGGCGACGAACACCACGTCGCGCGCCGCAAAGCCGGCGCCGTCGTAGCTCAGCGCGCCGCCGAGTTGCTGCACCGCAGATCCCTGCGTCAGTCCGCCGCCATGGACCCAGACCATCACCGGATGCGGACCGAGCGATGCGGGCCGCCAAACTTCGAGCTGCAGGCAGTCCTCGCTCTGGAACGCAGGAGCGGCGGTGGAAAGACCTTGCGCCGGCGGCTGGGGACAGCCGGGTCCGATTTCGCGCGCGTCGCGCAGGTCCGCGCGCGGCCCCAGCGCTTGCGGCGCGCGCCAGCGCAGCGTGCCGATCGGTGCCTGTGCGAAAGGGATGTTGTCGTAACGCTCGGTACCGGCAGCGAGCACGCGGCCAACGACCGGACCTTCGCGCGTCGCGGCAACGCCCGCGACGCGCAGTGGAGCCGTCAGCATCGCCAGCGCGGCGCGGCGCTCGAACGCCGCGCCACCTTCAAAACGCAACGACATCTCGACGCGATTGCGCGTCACATCCGCGGCCGATAACGGTTGGGTGAGCGTCAAGGTTGCCGTCCCGACCGGGAGCGTAAGCACGGTCGATGCCGGGCAGCCCAGGCACTCGACGTAAGGTGTGTAGTAGGTCTGAGTCTGAGTTAGCCCCGTGTAGCGATCCTGCGCAAAGGCCCAACGCGGATTGCCTGCGGCATCGTAGAAATACACGGCCCGGAACAGCTGGTGGCTGCCGTCAGTTGCGGTAAACGCGTGCGTCGTCACGCCCCAGCCCGAATCAGACGGCGCGTACCACGCGCCCGAAAGCACCGTGAGGGGATCCGGAATGGCCGGCAACAACGGCTCGATGCACCAGGTTGCCAAGACGCCGTCGAGACTGAAGTCCATGCGCCACAGGGCGCGCGCCCCAGGTCGCGCCCGGCCGTCGGGGCAGCTGGCGACCGCGGTCAACACGATCAATCCGGCGGGGCTGATGACGAGGTTGCCTTGAAGCAACCGGTAGCGGCTAAGCGCCAACGGCGACGCCTCCGAGCCATCGGACTGAAGCCCGAGCCACTGAACCGCGCCGCGGGCATCGTAGGTATAGAACGCGCCGTACAGCGAGGCACCGTCACGATACAGATCGAGGCCATGGCCGGAGTGCTCGCGGTCGAACCACACACCCGCCTCGATCCGCGCGTCGGCGGCAGGCTGCGCCGCCCGCTGACCGCCAGGCGCGGTGTCGATGCCCCCGCTGTTCGACGGGCGTTGATGCGCCATCAACACCGTCAAGGGCAAGCACAGGAAGACCGCCGACAGCAGCACGGAGCGTGCCCAAGGGTGTAGTCGTATCGAGGATTTCATGATGGCCGCCCGTTGCGAAGCTCTACACTAGCAATAACGTCGCGAGGCGACGCGATCGAAGCGGCGCGTTTCAATCTTTGCGTTGAGCGCCCGGCAACCGCTGGCGATTTCCAACGACCGCACATCGATCGTGATCGCAGGCGCTACCGCCGCACACCGAGCCCCCACTCCATGCAGCGGCTCAGTAAGGCGGGCGTGCCTTCGCGAGCACTGCCGCAAAGCGAGGGTCATCGCGAAGGCGGTCCCATCGCTGATCATGCCGTAACCAGAGCAGCCAGCTCCCGAGCCCGTCAACTTCCTCGGTGTGTCGCGTCAGCCAGCGAAAGGCTTCGTCGCGATTGCCCAGTGCCTCGTAGACCGCGGCGATCTGATACGAGACCACATGCTCGCCGCGCGCATCGCGGTCGAGCAGCAACTGGAGATTCTCCTCACCCGCCGCGCGTTCGCCGGCAAGAATCTGGAGTCTGGCCAGATTGGCAACCGCTCCCGCGTCACCTTCCCTGCCGAGCGGGACCACTGAGACTTCGGCGAGCGCTTGCTGGTAGTCCCCCTCCGCCGCAAAGGCCAAACCGCGGTAGAAATACGCCAACCAATTGCGCGGGTTGTCCGGGTTGGCCTCAATCAACGCTGCGTAGTGGGCAATAACGCGGCGATTTTGGCGAGCCATGTAGTACAAGCGACCTGAGTTGTACTGCAAGCCCAAGCGCTTGCCGGCATCAGAATGCGCGATGGCGGTATCCAGATAGGCAAAGGCGGACTTGAAGTCGCCCTGGCTGCCGCGCAAGTTCGATAGTCCGAAGTTGAGATCCGGATCGTGCGTTGCGATCTTCAATGCATGCAACAGGATGCGCTCCGCGCATTTTAGATCGCGGGCCGCAACCACCACCGCATGAGCGAGATTGCCGAGCACCACAATATTTCCGGGTTCGAGGGCATACGCCTGGGTCGCCGCTGTCCAGCGTTTCGCCGCGGAAATCGGCGCAGGCACGTCGGCATAGCGCTTTGAATTTCCGTAGGCAGCGCTCAGTCGCGCGAAGGCCGTCGCATGGGTAGGATCTGTGGCCGTTGCCTGTTCGAGCAACGCGATCGCGCCGGTGACCGATTGCCTCGACGGCTCGGCCAGGAGCGCGACGGCTTCGGCGACCAGCCTGTCGGATTCAACCCGCGTCGCGGGCAATGGGACCGCCGATGAAGCGGCGGGAGGGCTCGTGGGAAACGCGGCACAGATCGCGCGTGCATCGCCAGCCGCATCGCGCGGCTGCGCGCTTGGCCTATGTGGACTATCCGCAGACCACGCCGGCCGCGTCTCTGCGTTCGCCACCGCTTCGGTCAGCGCAAAATAGAACCGGTGAAAGTCCGCCTGCGCCTGGAAATCGATCGGCGTCGACAGGTCGTCTTGCGGCGCGTGGTAGCGGTTTTCGTACCAATCGCGATACGCCGCTACCGCGTCGATATCCGCCGCATCGAACCCGAACAGAAAGCTCACCGCGGGCACGCCGATCTGCATGAAGGGCCAATGGTCGGTCCGTCGCAGCAGATTGCGCTCCGGCTCAAGATCGGGGCGCACCACGATCCCCATTGGCGCCGCGATATCGCGCACCGTTTGTCCAAGGGTCGAGTCCTCCAGCGCCAGCGTTGTCAGGATCCGCAGCGGATAGAGCGGGCGCAATTGATCCAGGTTCAGCACCGCCACCGGCGTCGGCGCCGCCGGTGTTGGATGCGCGGCAAGCCAGCGCGATCCCAACAAGCCCTTTTCCTCTGCCGTGACCGCGGCGAAGATCAACGGCCTCCGAAAGCCACGCCCGGCACGCGCGTCGGCAAAGCTGATCAATGTGGCGACGTAGGCGGCATCATCCAACGCGCCGTTGTAGAGGTTGTCGCCCTTCACCGGCGTCCCGATGCCGTAGCCGTCGAGGTGTGCCATCAGCAGTACCGGCTCGTCCGCGAGGGCCGGGTCCGTGCCTGGCAGCACCGCCAGCACATTGGCCGACGTGGACCTCCGCTCCCGCGTCGCAATGCGCGCCTCGAAGCGGGCCGGGAAGTCGAACGCCGGCATCGGCTCGCCGCGTGCGCCGCGCGCGAGAATGTCGGCCCCGGCCTGCCCGCTTGCGTTCGCGATCTCGATGAACGCCGGCGCCGTCAGCCGCAGCGAAGGAATGGATGTTGGCCGCGGCGTTTCATCCGCCAACACCACATTGCGCGCGTAGGCCAGCGGCCAGCGCGGCGGCTCGATGGTGAAGCCCATGTCGTCCACACGCATCATCGCAACCGCGCCTGCGGCAGTCGCCGCTTCCATCTGCGCGACAATCAAGGTCTGGCCCGTCCGCCGCGTGCCGAAGCACAGCACCGTGGCGCCGCGCACGCCCGTCATGTCCGACGAATCGCAATAGCCGCGGAATACCAGGCGCGCGTCGACGCGCTCAACCATGCCCCAGGTGGGCGTCAGGGAGATCTCGTGCAGAAATCGCAATGGCCTCGCACCACCGGCGGCATAGTGCACCGAAAATGACGTGCCTTCGCTGGTGACTTCCACTTCGTGAAAGTTGATGCGTTGGAAATAGGTGCCGCCATCGCCGGCGGGGCGAAGGCCCGCGCGCTCGAATCGATTGGCGGTATAGGCGGCTGCGCGGTCATAGCCAGGCGAGCCGGTATCCCTGCCCTCCATGTCATCGTCAGAGAGCGTGGCGGTCGTCGCCCACCACGCAGCGGTCTGTGCATCGATCGCACCGCCGCCGATTGCCGGAGCTAACGGCGCCTTCGGCACCGTCGCGCAAGCGCAAAGAATGAGAGCGGAGCATGCGGTTGTGATGCGGCGTGTAAGGTTCATAAGCGCGATTCACCATCGAAGACCGATATACGACTCTCGGCGCGCTGGCCACCCAACGAATCTCACGCGTCCAGGGCCTAGCACGGGTTTGCAGTTTGAAGGATGGCTACGTGCCTAATCTTGCAAATTGCAGGCTGCCTGACGCTCGTCACAGAGCGTCGGGGCTTCCGCAGATTACTGTACACGTTCAAGCG
>JBKJTK010000498.1:0-2509 GCA_046590875.1 Chiayiivirga sp. | reverse complement strand
CAACCCGTGAGAGACATCCTGATCGGCAAGGACGTGCCGCTCGTGCACTTGCTGGCGAAATACGGCAATCGCCACGGTCTGGTCGCAGGCGCGACCGGTACCGGCAAGTCGGTGTCGCTGATGGTGATGGCGGAAGGCTTCTCGCGCCTGGGCGTGCCGGTGTTCCTGGCCGATGTGAAGGGCGATGTGTCCGGGCTAGCGGTCGCCGGCGTGTCGAACGAGAAGATCGCCACGCGGGTGGCGCAGATCGGCATCGAGGGCTACGTCAACGAAGCCAGTCCGGTCGTGTTCTGGGATCTTTACGGCAAGTCGGGCCACCCGGTGCGCGCCACCGTGACGGAAATCGGTCCGACCCTGCTCGGCCGCATGCTCGAACTCAACGATACCCAGAGCGGCGTGCTCGACATCGCGTTCAAGCTCGCCGACGACAACAGCTGGTTGCTGCTCGATCTGGACGACCTGCGCGCCCTGCTCGCCTTCATGGGCGAGAACCGCAAACAGATCTCGACCGAAGTCGGTCTGGTCAGCACGCCGTCGATCGGCGCGATCCAGCGTGCGCTGTTGCGACTGGAGCAAGACGGAGGCAAGCAGTTTTTCGGTGAACCGGCGCTGGAGCTGAGTGATCTGATGCGCACGGATCTCAACGGTCGCGGCATCGTCAACATCCTCGCCGCGGATCAGTTGATCATGAAACCGCGGCTCTATTCGACGTTCCTCCTATGGCTGCTGTCGGAATTGTTTGAAAACCTGCCCGAAGTAGGCGATCTGGAAAAACCCAAACTCGTGTTCGTGTTCGACGAAGCGCATTTGCTGTTCGACGATGCACCGCCGGCGCTCAGGCAGCGCGTGGAGCAAGTGGTGCGCATCATCCGCTCCAAGGGCGTGGGGGTTTACTTCTGTTCCCAATTTCCCGACGACGTACCCGACGATATCCTCGGCCAACTCGGCAACCGCATCCAGCATGCGTTGCGCGCCTACACCCCGCGCGACCAGAAAGCCGTACGCACGGCGGCCGAAACGTTCGTCGCAAACCCGGGCGTGGACGTGGCGAAGGTCATCTCGCAACTCGGCACCGGCGAGGCGCTGGTTTCGACGCTGCAGGAGAAGGGCATACCGATGCCGGTGCAGCGCGCCCTGATCTGCCCGCCGCGCAGCCGAATGGGTGCGATCACGATTGAGGAGCGCGCCGCAGTACGCGCACGCAGTCCGGTGGGCGGCAAATACGACACCGCGGTCAATCGCGAATCGGCCTACGAAATTCTCAGCGGCAAGGCGCAAGCCGCGACGGCGCCGACACCGGGGCGTGGACCTGCCGCGACGCGCGCGCCAGCTCCGAAGGGAACACCGGCGCCGCAAGCGCCGGCCGAGGAAGGCGGCATCGGCGCCAAGATGAGCGAGTGGCTGTGGGGTACCAAGCGCCGCCAAGGCGTGGTCGAAACCATGGCCAAGCAGACCGCACGCACCGTCGGCAGCAAGGTCGGCAACCAGATCCTGCGCGGCGTGCTGGGCGGGATATTCAAGTCGCGCTGAACTGCGCAGGGGAGCGCGCGTGAGCAAAGCTGTCTCGCCGACGTGTCGCCCGCATTCATCAGCAACTGGTGCCGCTGCTTGCCCTTCACTAGGCGTGGCGCGTTGCATCCCGAGTTGACGGGAAGCTCCCTACGGAATTGTTAGGCGCCATTCAGTACAGCCGATTCTTTGCGTCGCCTTCGATGATTGACTGCATCTCATCCACGCTCTTGTCTAGTCTGCCGTGATCAACCATGGTCTGTGCGAGCGTTGGTAGACCTACCAGTTCGGGCCAGGAATCAGGCTCCCAAAGTTTGGAGCGGATCACGCACTTTGCACAATGAAAGAAGACCTCATTGACCCGGACGATGATGGCGAAATCAGGGACCTTACCATTCATTACCATTGGTTCTCTAACCCAGAGATCTCGGACGATTTGCGCATGGCCACTTAGCCTCAGAGTCTCCCTTTTTCCTGGGATCAGAAAGATCAGGCCGACCTGAGGTGTCTGTACGAGATTCTTAAAGGTGTCGACGCGTCTATTGCCCGGCCGGTCGGGGATTGCGAGCGTGTACTGATCGAGCACGCGAACGAATCCGGGAGGGTCTCCCTTCGGGGAAATGTCCATCCGACCTTCTGAATCGGTTGAAGAGATGAGCAAGAACGGGCTTTTTGATATGAATGCACAAGCATGTACATCTAAGTGGTCGATCTGCTTTCGACGGACAAGGTCGCTAGCATCACCAATGACCGCACGCACCTTCTCCTCGCTGTCAACGATCTCCTCAAAATGTAAGGCCATTTCAGGTTGCTCCTGTCGTTACGAAGTGCGGCTCAGTCGGTAATGACGCCTAACGAGGCTGTAGAAAAAGGCGGCACGACCTCGGAGCATTGAAAATGTGGACAAATAACGCTCGCGACAGTTCGATTCTGAGTCCGATTTCGCCCGCAAACCGCGATTCATGCGCGTACGCGCGCATCAGCGAGAAACAATTTCGGG
>JBKJTK010000384.1:0-12513 GCA_046590875.1 Chiayiivirga sp. | reverse complement strand
ATCGGGTCCAGCACCGATTGTCGCGATCCGTTGCCGCATCGTGCTGGCGCCGGAACAGACCGCCATTGTCGATATGGTCACGGGTGTCGGTGCGGATCGTCTCGCCTGCAGCGCTTTGATCGACAAGTACCGTGACCGCCACCTCGCGGACCGCGTATTCGACCTGGCGTGGACCCACAGCCAGGTGGTCCGACGCCAGATCAATGCCTCGCAAGGCGATGCGCAGCTCTACGAACGGCTCGCGGGTTTGATGGTGTACGCGCATCCGCTGCTGCGCGCCGATGCCGGAGTCCTGCTGCAGAACCGGCGCGGGCAATCCGGCCTGTGGGGACATTCGATCTCCGGCGATCTGCCGATCGTGCTGGTGCAGATCGCCGATGCCGCCAACATCGAACTGGTGCGGCAAATGGTGCAGGCGCATGCCTACTGGCGCCTGAAAGGTTTGAATGTCGACCTGGTGATCTGGAACGAGGATCAGGCGGGCTATCGGCAGCACCTTCAGGAGCAGATCCTGGGCCTGGTCTCCGCCGGTCCGGAAGGCAACGTGCTCGATCGCCCAGGCGGTATCTTCGTACGGCCGGTGCAACAGATATCGCAGGAAGACCGCATCCTGCTGCAAACGGTCGCGCGCGTGATCGTCAGCGATCAGCACGGTACCCTGGCTGCGCAGGTCGCCCGCCATGCTCGGCCCGAGCGCGCAATCCCCTTGCTACTGCCCCCGGGTGCGCCGTCGGCAGCAGAGACCCCGACACCGCAAGCGCAAGCGGTGCCACACGTGCGCCCGGCGGGCACGACCGGCAACGAAGATTCGAACGCTTCAGACGCGGCGGCCGACGCAGTCCTGTTCGACAACGGCACCGGCGCGTTCTCCGCCGATGGACGCGAGTATGTGATCGTGCTTCGCGAGGGCAGCACCACGCCCGCGCCGTGGTCCAACGTGATGGCCAATGCGCAGCTTGGGACAGTGGTCAGCGAAAGTTCGCCCGGTTACACCTGGTTCGAGAATGCGCACGAGTTCCGGCTGACGCCGTGGCACAACGATCCCGTCGCCGACAGCGGCGGCGAGGCGTTCTACCTGCGCGACGAGCAAAGCGGCCGGGTGTGGTCACCGATGCCGCTGCCCTGCCGCGGCCGCGGCGACTATCGCATCCGCCACGGCTTCGGCTACAGCGTGTACGAACACGTCGAGGACGGCATCGCGAGCGAGTTGTGGGTGTTCGTGGCGTTGGAAGATGCGGTGAAGTACTCGCTGCTGAAACTGCGCAACCTTTCCGGGCGCGCGCGGCGGCTTTCTGCCACCGGCTATGTCGAGTGGGTGCTGGGCGATCTTCGGGTCAAGTCGCAGATGCACATCGTCAGCGATCTCGACGGCGCCAGCGGCGCCCTGACGGCACGCAATCCCTACAACACCGAGTTCCCCGGACGCGTCGCGTTCTTCCATGTCGATTCCGACAGCCGCAGCATCACTGCCGACCGTGCCGATTTTCTGGGGCGCAACGGCAGCCTCGCCCATCCCGCCGCGCTGCAGCGTGAGCGCTTGTCCGGCAAGCTCGGCGTCGGACTGGATCCGTGTGCCGCCATCCAGATACCGGTCCCGTTGGCGGTCGGCGAACACTTCGAAACTGTGTTCCGCCTGGGTGTCGGCGTGGATCATCACGCGGCGACGCAACTCGCGCGACGGGTCCAAGGCGCGACAGTGGCACACTCTGCGCTCGATGCGATTCGTGCGCACTGGCGCGACACCCTGGATGCAGTTCGGGTCGAGACTCCCGACCCCAGCGTCAATCTGCTGACGAATGGCTGGTTGCTGTACCAGACCCTGGCCTGCCGCTATGTGGCACGCAGCGGCTACTACCAGTCCGGCGGCGCCTTCGGTTTCCGCGACCAATTGCAGGACACCATGGCAACCGTGCACGCGAGGCCGTGGCTGACCCGCGCGCACTTGCTGCTGAGCGCGGCGCATCAGTTCCCGCAGGGCGACGTGCTGCACTGGTGGCATCCGCCGCTGGGGCGCGGCGTGCGCACGCGCTGTTCGGATGACTATCTCTGGTTGCCGTTGGCGGCGTGTCGTTACCTCGAGGTCACCGGAGACCGCAGCATCCTCAACGAATCCGTGCGCTTCATCGAGGGACGTGCGGTTAATGCCGACGAAGAATCCTACTACGACCTGCCGCTGGTTTCCGGTCAGCAGCAACCGTTCTACCAGCACTGCGTGCTGGCGCTCCGGCGCGGCACGGAGCTGCTCGGTGAACGTGGCCTGCCCTTGATCGGCAGCGGCGACTGGAACGACGGCATGAATCGAGTGGGCGACGCCGGCAAAGGTGAAAGCGTCTGGCTGGGATTCTTCCTGTTCGATGCGTTGATGCGCTTCGGCGACGTGGCGCGTACGCGCGGCGACGAGGAGTTCGCAACTTTTTGTGCGACGAGCGCAGAACGCCTGCGTGAAAACCTGGAGTCTCACGCGTGGGATGGAGCATGGTACCGCCGCGCCTGGTTCGACGACGGCACCCCGCTCGGCTCGACCCAGAGCGATGAATGCCGGATCGATTCGATCTCGCAAAGCTGGTCGGTGCTGTCGGGTGCGGCCAATCCGGAGCGCGCGCGTCAAGCGATGGCTTCGCTGGACCGATATCTCGTGCGTCGCGACGCCGGTTTGATCCAGTTGCTCGATCCGCCATTCGACCAGACGAGCAAGGACCCCGGTTACATCCGTGGCTACGTGCCGGGCGTGCGCGAGAACGGCGGCCAGTACACGCATGCGGCGGTGTGGGCGGCCATGGCGTTCGCGCAGCTTGGCGACAGCACGCGCGCCTGGGAATTGGCGCGCATGATCAATCCCATCCACCACGCGCAAGACGCCGCAGGCGTCGCACGGTACAAGGTTGAGCCCTACGTTCTTGCGGCGGATGTGTATGGCGTCTCGCCACATGTGGGGCGCGGCGGCTGGACCTGGTATACGGGCTCGGCGGGCTGGATGTACCGCCTGCTGACCGAGTCACTGCTCGGCCTACATCGCGTGGGCAACACGCTCACGCTGAAGCCCTGCATACCGGCGGACTGGCCGGAGTACCGCATCGAGTATCGCTTCGGTGCCAGTCGGTATCTGATCCACGTCAACATGACCAATGCGGACGGTGCGATGTCAGTACCGGGCAAGCTGACGCTGGATGGCATCGATCAGGGGAATTGGCAAATTCAGCTGGTGGACGATGCCTCCATCCATCTCGTCGAATTGAGCCTGCCGCGATCCCCGACCTAACGCTTCGAGCGAGTGCAACGCTGCTCCGGCATCCTGCCTCCCGCAGCATAAGCACGTCCCTGTGCAACGCTGCTCCGGCATCCTGCCTCCCGCAGCATAAGCACGTCCCTGTGCAAAAAAAAACCTGTTGGTGCGGTCTGCGCACCAACAGGTCTGGCCTGAATCCGCATCCCGCTTGCGCCTCGGGGGGAGGGCGCAGCGCCTCGGGGGAACGAGGTGGACGCAGATACACGACTTCGATTCGGTTGCGGCCGACTCTAGCCCTTGCGATGTCCTCGTTCTGTGCGGTATCGCACTCAGCGGCGTCCGGATTTCCAGGCATGCGAAACCGATGCATGATGCTCGCCGACGGGCGACCGGTCGCATGTGCGCTATCGCACCGAGTCGCACCCGCTCCGAGCGCAGAATCGCGTCAGCAATTTTCGACAGCACCCTTCACGACGCGAGGTTGATATGCAGCGCAGAATCGGCTTTGGCATCATCACCGGCCTGTTACTTGCGACGGCGGCCTGCGCCGATCGATCCGCGCCGTTTCACAGCAGGAGCCAGTTCGGTCCGGAACCGGAGTTGCCGGCACCCACGCGGCAACTCATTCCCACCATCGACATCGCCCCCGCGACAGGCTGGCCGGCAGGCGTGGCGCCGACCGCGGTAGCCGGGCTCAGTGTAGGCGCGTTTGCCATCGGACTCGATCATCCGCGCTGGCTTTACGTTTTGCCCAACGGCGACGTGCTCGTCGCAGAAACCAATGCGCCGCCGCGACCTGAGCAAGGCAAGGGCATCAAGGCCTGGTTCAAGAAGCGCGCGATGAAGAAAGCCGGCGCGGCGACGCCGAGCGCAAACCGCATTACGCTGTTGCGCGATGTCGACGACGACGGCATCGCCGAAACGCGCAGCGTGTTTCTCGATGGATTGAATTCCCCGTTCGGAATGGCGCTGGTGGGCGACCGGTTCTACGTCGCCAACAGCGACGCGATCGTGGGCTTCGCCTATCGCGAGGGCGCGACTGGCATCGCTACCGAAGGCGTGAAACTGGCCGACCTGCCGGCCGGGCCACGCAATCATCACTGGACCAAGAACATCCTTGCCAGTCGCGATGGAACCCGCCTGTACGCCACGGTCGGCTCCAACAGCAACGTGGCCGAGAACGGCATCGAAGAAGAGTTCAATCGCGCCGCCGTGCTCGAAGTGGACATCGCCAGCGGTCGCACCCGCGTGTTCGCATCCGGCTTGCGCAACCCCAATGGACTGGATTGGGAACCCGTGACTGGTCGCTTGTGGACCACGGTCAACGAGCGCGACGAACTCGGCAACGATCTCGTGCCCGACTACATGACCTCGGTGGTCGACGGCGGGTTCTACGGGTGGCCCTACAGCTACTTCGGCCAGCACGTCGATACACGCGTGCAGCCCGCGCGACCGGACCTGGTCGCCAAGGCCATCTCACCGGACTACGCGCTAGGTTCCCACACTGCCTCGCTCGGACTAAGTTTCTACGACGGCGATTTGTTACCTGCGCACTACGCCGGTGGCGCGTTCGTTGGTCAGCACGGCTCGTGGAACCGTAAGCCGCCGAGCGGCTACAAGGTCGTTTTCGTACCGTTCGCCAACGGCCACCCGGCCGGTCCAGTGGAAGAGGTGCTCACTGGCTTCCTCGACCCGCAGGGCAACGCACGCGGTCGTCCCGTGGGTGTGACGGTGGCGCGGGACGGCGCCCTGCTCGTCGCCGACGACGTCGGTAACGTGATCTGGCGCGTGGGCACCGAAACTCCCGTCGCAAACAGCAAGCCGGTTGAGCCCGTCAAATAGGCGTCTTCGAAATCCGGCAGGGTCACATGCGCGGGCTGGAAGATACCCGTGATCGATAGCGCACTGACACCGCTCAGGCACTGACGAACGTCCTGATAGTCATGATTGGTGTCTGTCATCTGGTTGATGCGCGAGTGGATGGCGCAGGCGCGAGCAAAAGTCGCGCAGGCCGCTTCCTGAGTTGAAGCGCTGCGGTCGCTCGCGATGCGACGGCCGAGATATGCCGTCAATACTTTGCGAGCAGCGCAGCCGATTAGTCTTGATAAACTCCACCCGCCCCAAGGATGCTGATTGCGCCGGGGAGTTCAACGCGAACCATCAACGAACGGCATCACCCCATCATTGAACACCATTGATACCCGCGAACAGGTTCCCGCCGGGCCAGCGCGCTTGAGCGCGGTACGCCGCTATGCACTTCTGGTGCTGTTGCCATTGCTTGCAGGCCTCGGGTTGCTGGCATGGATCGCGGAGCGAGTGGCCGTTCAACCGCGTGTCGTCGACTCAGAGTCGGGCGCGTCGATCCTGATGACATTGCAGGAACCCGTGCCGCTCTTCCTGCTTCAAGTGATGGTGGTGCTCGCGTTGGCAAAAGGGTCGGGGTGGATACTGACTCGACTGCATCAACCGGCGGTCATCGGCGAGATGCTGGCTGGCCTCCTCCTTGGCCCGTCCGTCTTCGGACTGTTGCTTCCACAAGCCCAGGGCTGGCTGTTCCCACCGGGTTCGCTGGTCAGTCTCAACCACGTGAGCCAGTTGGGCGTGCTGGTTTTCATGTTCGCTGCGGGAGCGGAGTTCAATCTTTCCCGATTGCACGGTCAGCGACGTCTCGCGCTGGTGGTCAGTCATGCCGGAATCGCGCTGCCGTTTGTGCTGGGCCTGCTGTTGGCCTACGGCCTCTACGGCGAATACGCGCCACCCGGCGCCGGCCTGATTCCTTTTGCGCTGTTCTTCGGCATCGCGCTCAGCGTCACCGCCTTCCCGGTGCTGTTGCGCATCATCGACGAGCGAGGCTATCGCGGGCGACCGATCGCCACCATTGCGATTGCCTGTGCCGCACTGACCGACGCGACCGCGTGGGCCATCCTGGCCGTGGTGGTGGCGTGGGCTGGCTCGCAAAGTCTTTATCAGTTCGGTCTGCACGCGCTGTTGGCGTTGGCCGGGGCCGCGGTGCTGCTGCTAGTCGTGCGGCCCCGGCTCCGACAACTCCGCATTGATCCCGGGCACCAGAGCGGAGCGATGATTGCGTTGATCCTCGGCGCGTTGGCCTGCGCGCTACTCACCGAGATCGCGGGGCTGCACCTGCTGTTTGGCGCCTTCCTCGCCGGCGTCGCGGTATCGGCATCGCCGGATCTGCGACGCATCGTGGAAGAACGCATCGAGCCATTCGCCGTCGTGCTGCTGTTGCCCTTGTTCTTTGCCAGTACCGGTTTGAATACGCGCATCGACTTGCTGACTCCGCGCGAATGGCTGTTGTGTGTCGCCATCACCCTGCTGGCAACGATGGGCAAACTGGGCGGCACTACCCTGGCGGCCCGCACCTCCGGCATTGCTCCGTGGGATGCCTGGCGACTAGGCGCGCTGATGAACACGCGCGGCTTGATGGAACTGATCCTGCTGTCGCTGGGCTATCAGATCGGATTGATCGACCAACGCCTGTACGCGGTACTGGTGCTGATGGCGATCATCACCACGGTGGCCACCGGCCCCTTGCTCAGCTGGATAGACCGCCGTGAAGCATCGCAGTCAGTGGTTCCGCGACCGCTTTGAGTCCTGACGGCGGACAGTCAGTCGGGCTAGTAAATTCGTCCCAGGAACGATCCAACGCTTGAGGCGGGCAACAGTCTCACCGTGCCCGCGCTCCCGTCGACTTCAATCAATTGACCGTCCTTGATGGCCGTACTGATGCCGCCGATGCCAGCCACGCATGGCAAGCCCAATTCTCGTGCCACGACAGCGCCATGTTGCAGCGCGCCGCCGATCTCGAGCACGACAGCGGCAGCGTTGGAAAAAAGGGGCGTCCAGCCGGGATCAGTCGTATAGGCAATCAGTACTTCGCCTTTGAGCAACGGTTTTTCGTGCGGCGAACGAAGCGTCCGTGCATGGCCGAAAACGACGCCCGGCGAGAGTCCTACGCCACAGAACTCACCGTCGCGACAAGCACCGCGTGGCGGCCGGAGGATGCGACCGCGCGAATCGATCACCGCTGGAAAATTAATCACTTGCGCCGCAAGTTGATCGTAATATTTTCGACGCTCGGCGCGGATCGCCCGAATATCAAAGTCAGGGCCGGTGCCCGCCCTGGCGAGATCCTCGAACGTCAGGTCAAAGACGTGTGCCGGTTCGTCCAACCTACCCAGTTGATGCAGACGCTCGCCCTCCAGGACGATTCTCCGGCGTAAATCATGCAGGATCATCAGCAGATGTTGTTTTGGCGTGTCGCGTAAACCGGCAAACAACTCGATCACCGTATTGAGCCGCCGCAAGAAAACTCGCCTGATCGGACCGGAGCGTTGAATAACGGTAGCGGCCGCCGCGCGTCGTCGCTCGACCTGCCTGCGAGCTGCGGAAACAGGGTCTGAACTGGGATCGTCAACCGGCATTGCCACGATTTGCTTCAACGCGATCAGCGGCGCATCGGCATACCGCGGATGCGCCACATCCATTTCCATCGGTCCCCGATAGCCGAACTGCCGGGCGAAGCCGTTCCAGGCTTCCATGACCGGCGCGGGAAGGCCTCGTGAATTGAGCAGTCGTGCCAGTTCCTCCGCGTCTTGACGATGCCGAGGCTCAAGTAGTCTCGCCAGTCGATGCATTTCGATGCTCATGCCGACGACAACATTGCCTTCGAACCCCCGATCAAGCTTGTCCCGTAGCGCGTCATCCGCCTTGACCATGTTCTCCGCCAGGAATCCAAACGCTTGCACGCCGAAGACCCCTGGAGCGACGCAGGGAAGCGAGACGTCCATCAACGTCCTGAGGCGCTCCGTCACGTACGTGGTCCAGAATGATTCGAGCGGCAGTGAGAAATCGGCACTGGCACTGAGTTCGCGCTCGTAGTCGCGGAGCTGCCGCGCAATGCGCCGGTGCATCCGCTGCGGGGCGAGGAAGGGAAGGATGCTGGTGGCCAACACGCGCCGCAGCCGCCACCAGGCCCGCGGCACGCGGCAGAGCATTCGAAAGCGTGCCCAAATCGGCCGATGCCGCGACTTGTATTCCTGCGGATCGACGTTCTCGAGAATGCGCGCCATCATCGCGTCGCCCAACTCCATTTTCCTGGCCATCCGACGCGGACTGCTCAGCCACATGGCATTGGACAGGTCGAGATACATGCGGCCTCCATCCATCATGACCAGCCCGTCGTCGTCACTCAGGTCCAGGTCGAGTCGGCCGAAGGCGTGGTCGGCCAGATCGGAGAACAGGCGGCGAAACGTATCGAGTCCCATCGGTGAAATTGGCGCATTGATCGTCAGCCCGCTCGACAGGGCGATGTCCATGTACAGACGTCGGCGTCGACCGGGCGCGGTGACTAGTCTTTCCGGCAGCGGCACGAAGGCAGTTACCGGTCTGGCCTGCAATAGATGGACGACGTCGTTCGCGATCGCCCATTCGATGTCCACGGGGTGCTGGAAGGTGGCTTCGACGCGCCTCACCTGTTCGAGTAGCCGCTTGAGTTGGTCCGCGCTCAGGCACGCATCCGAAGGACGATAGTCATTCCGATCGATCAAGGTGCCATCGGGTTGAAGCCAGCGGCTGACCTGCTTGTCATTGATCGAGTGCTCGATGACTTCGCCAGTCAGCTTGTCGATCACCCAGGAGTCTGGCGTCACAAGGCCCGCAACGACCGTTTCGCCCTGCCCCCAATTGGCATTGATCACCACCTGGTCGTAGTCGTTGTTGAGCGGGTTCAGTGAAAAGGCGACGCCAGCAACGTCGCTGTCGATCTGCTGCTGGATCACCACTGCCATGCTGGGTGAAGTCAGTTGTAGTCCGCGGGCCGCCTTGTACGCGACGACACGCTCGTCGAACATCGATGCAAAACACGAGCGAATCGCGTCAACAAAGTCGGCCATCTTGACCCCCAGGCGCGTCTCGTAGCCACCGGCAAACGACACGCCATGAAGATCCTCCTGCGGCGACGAGGAACGCACGGCAAATAGTTCGGCGCTGGTCAAAACAGCAAGCTGCGCATGCATCAGGTCGAGCGCGATTCGCTGGAAGTCGTCCAGCGGCAGACTGGCGGCCTGCGCCTTCAGCGAGGCGCAAAGCGTTTTCCATTGAGCCGGCGGTGCGTCTTGCAGCAAGCGCCACTCGGCGGAGTCCAGGATTGGCGCGATCCAAGGATTGAAGAAGTGGCTGGATAGCACTACGCCGGGCGGCACGGCCAGACCGGCCGAAGCCAGTCGAATCAACGAGTGGCCTTTGCCACCCACATGCTCGATCGACGCGGACGTCGTACCGGGGAATGACAAGACCGCGACATTCTCTGCGTCGCGCAGATCGCCCGTACGAGCGCTCACTTTTTGCTGCCTGCACGAGCGCGCGCCACACGCGCGGCACCAGCTTCGTACAATTTGCGCACGACGACCTTCCCGGTGTCGCTATTGCCGCGGTCTGCGGGTGTCAGGGCTCGGTCAAGCAAGTCGGCAATGCCTTCCAGTAGTTCATCCGTCGGAGGGATCTGGCTGGCGTCCATGATCTGGGTCATCGACACCAGACCATACGAGAGCATGTTCATGATGTGCGCTGTTACCGCAGGGTCCACATCCTGTCGAATGGCACCGGCTTGCTGCATTGTTTCCACGAATTCCTTGCGCGATGCACCCGATCGGCTCCGGGAAAGGAAATTGCCGGGCCTACGCAGGTAGTTGCCGAACACGCGCGGGTCTTGCCGCAGCACGGCGGACATCACGGCGTTGTCGTTCAACGCCTTCAGCGCACAGCGATACATTCCGCCGACGGTTCCGCCGTGGAGATCAGCCTCCACGGTCTCGACCCAGGTCAGGGCGTACGCCTGCATTTCCCTCACGATCAACGCTTCAAGCAGCGCTTCCTTGCTGGCGAAATGCAGATAGACGGCGCCCTTGCTGACCCCGGCCTCCGCAGCAACATCCGCAACGGTCGCCTTGTCGAATCCGAAGTGAAGGAACAACTTGGCCGCGGCATCGAGCAGGTGCTGTTCCCGTAGCGAAGGCCTGGAGTTCACTGGTGCTTCGCCCATCGTGACCTTGTGACCAACAATGCAATTGCGGTCATAATGAGGCTGAAACGGCCGCCAGTCCATCACTTTTTGTGGATTGCGTCGCTCTCAGACTGCCGCGGCCACGCTAGAGACCAAGCGCCCTCGGTCAACGCGAAACCAGGATTCCGACGTAGATGGCGTAGCCAACGAGCAGTCCCGCGCCTTCCCAGCGGGTGAGGATCGACCCTCGCCACATCAGCGGCTGTATTGCTCACGCAAATTCTCGACCCGCCAGCATCCGCCTGCAGCTACGATGCGTCGTGGCGAGCGGCATGTCGCGCGCGTCGCTTCGACCCGCAAATCTGCGTTCGTATCAAGCCAGCGGCGCGCGACGCCCGCGGCGGCGCTGCGCCAACCCGATCAGCAGCGGACTGGCGCTCACGCCGTGAATCACGATCGAGGCGACGATGATGAAGCCGACGATGCCCCACAAGCGCTCGCTGTCACCGAAGTCGCCATGGTTGAGGGCATAGGCGATGTAGTAGACGGTGCCGAGGCCACGGATGCCCAGAAACGACAGCAGCGCACGTTCGCGCAGCGGCTGATCCGAGCCGATCATCGCGATCATGCCGGCCAGCGGTCGAACCACTAGCAACACCGCCAGTCCGATGCCGATGTCGACCCACGTCAACGCCGACAGCATTCCATGCGCAATCGCGCCGCCAAACAGTACGAGCACCAGCATCATCAGCAGGCGTTCGATCTGATCGGAGAAATGGTGCATCTCGTCGTGAAAGTCGTGCCCGCGTTCCCAAGCGCGGATGGTGAGGGCGCACACGAACACCGCGAGAAAACCGTAGCCATGCACGAGTTCCGTCAGCGCATAGGCGATCAAGGTGGCCGCGAGTGCGACCAAACCGTCGCCGAGCCGCGAAAGGCCGAGCTTCTCGCTGTGGAAAATCAGGAACCCGAACGCGCGCCCAGTCAGCCAACCCATGCCGGCGCCGGCGGCGAGCTTCCACACGACGTCGACCGCGAACCACGACCCGAGCGACACACCCGACGCCAGACCACCGGCCGCGGCAAGAATGGACAGGTGCACAAACGGAAAAGCGAGCGCATCGTTGAAGCCGGCTTCCGATGTCAGACCGAATCGCACTTCATCCTCGTTGCCGGTGCGAGGCGGACCGACCTGGACATCGGAGGCCAGCACCGGATCGGTGGGTGCGAGCGCCGCCCCCAGCAGCATTGCCATCGGCAGGGTGAAGCCGAGTCCCGCAACGCCAAGCCAGGCGACACCGAACATCGTCAGCGGCATCGCGATCGCGAGCAGGCGCCACGTCGAAGACCAGCCTTTCCAGCTCAGCGGACGATCCAGCTTCAGTCCGGCGCCCATCAGACTGATGATCACCACGAATTCGGTGATCCGCTCCGTCAGCGTGTCGTAGGTGCGCGGATCGGGCTGGAACGCCAGGAATCCCCCGCCGAACAACGCCACTCCCAGCGTGACGCACAGGATCGCGAGCGACATCGGCAGGCGCTTCAACCCGATCGGTGCCCACGACACGAGCAGGATCAGCACCCCGAGCCCGAGCAGCAGCAGGGTGTAGGAATCGATGGTCAAGGTCTCCTGCGCGATGCGCCTTCACTCCTATGGGTCGAGCATTTGTGCAACGACACGCTTCGTGCCGGCCGTCACGAAGCGGCTGACGAAGACGTTTAGCAGATTGAAGCTGAAGGAGCCTGCACTGCATCCAGGAAGCTGTCACCTGAGGGGCACAGGATCGCCGCTACGGCACGCACTCGATGGGAGGAACGAAAGCGACGCTCATTGACAAGGCGACAAGAAACAACAGGGCAGTGCAACTGCTGCGAGATCACACGAAGATCAAGAGCACTGAGCGGAATGGCACTGACTTAGGCGCGAAATCACAGATCCCGCTATCCCAGCAAAAGCTGGGATCCATCTTGATCTCCGTTGGACCGATCGCAGACGTCAAAATAGGTTCCAGCTTTCGCTGGAATGACGGCGAGTTGGGTCGGACTGTCGCAAAGTCAGTGCCATTCAGCACTGAGCGCTATTCGGGTGTGGAGATCGACGACGCCCTTGAGATCGCAGAGACGTGGGATGTCTTTGTTTGTAGCGGCATCGGTGCATCGAGGCAGCTTGCGGCCACTTTCGGACGTTCACCGGATCGGGAGAAGTAGCCTCCGACTCTTTGCGCTAATCAATATTGCGGTGACGTCGGTTAGAGGGGGCACAAAT
>JBKJTK010000204.1:0-4611 GCA_046590875.1 Chiayiivirga sp. | reverse complement strand
ATGTCACCCGACACCGCGAGGCCGAGCATCGCCTGCGCTTCCACGCCACTCACGATCCGCTCACCGGACTGCCAAACCGGATGTTGTTCCAGACCCGGCTTGACGAGGCGCTGCGCGCGGCGCGCGCCAGTGGTGACCACGGCTATGCGGTGCTGTTTCTCGATCTGGATGGTTTCAAGCTGGTCAACGACAGCCTCGGCCATGCTGCTGGCGATCGACTGTTGGTGGTGATCGGCGAGTTGCTGACCCGCACCCTCAGCGAAGACGCCCTGGTGGCGCGTTACGGGGGCGACGAATTCACCATCCTGCCGCATGGCCATTGCGATCAGGCACGCGCGGTGGCGCTCGCCGAACGAGTGCTGGACCTGTTCTCCGCGCCGTTCGACATCGACAGCCATCAGGCCTTCTCGGGCGCGAGTCTGGGCATCGTGTTGGGGCACGAGGACTACAGCAAACCCGATCAGGTGCTGCGCGACGCGGACACGGCGATGTACCGCGCCAAGGCGGGCGGCAAGTCCGGTTACGTGATCTTCGACGAGGCCATGCACGAAGCGGCGAAAATGCGCTTCCAGATCGAGACCGATTTCCGCCTCGCGTTCGAGCGCGATGAATTTCGCGTCTACTACCAGCCGGTGGTATCGCTGCACGGCGGCGCGATCCTCGCATTTGAAGCGCTGGTGCGCTGGCAGCATCCGCAGCGCGGCCTGGTGCCGCCGAGCGAATTTCTGCACGTCGCGGAAGAAAGCGGCCTGATCGCGACTCTCGACTGGTGGGTGCTGGAACACGCGTGCCGCCAGATCGCTGCCTGGCAGCGCCGCCATCCCGCATACGCGTCAATCCGCATCAATGCCAACGTCGACGAACGTCAGATCGCTTCGCTGGACGTGGTGACCCGGATGCGCGATGTATTGAATCGCTCCGGAATTGCGCCTTCGTGCGTTACGCTGGAGATCACTGAGACCGTGTTCCGTAGCGGCCGTGGCCCCGCCACGCCGATGCTGGCGAGTCTGAAGGCGCTCGGCGTGGGCCTGGCGGTAGATGATTTTGGCACCGGCTACTCGTCGCTCGAATCCTTCGCCTCCGCGCCCTTCGACACGCTGAAAATCGACCAGAGCTTCATCCGCGACATGGAAACCAATGTGCGCCATCGCGCCATCGTCCGCACCATTAGCGGATTTGCCGAGGACCTGGGGCTCTCGTTGACCGCCGAAGGCGTGGAAACCGCGGGCCAGGCGCGACTTCTGGCCGCGATGGGTTGTCACTCGGCACAGGGTCATCTCTACGCCCCTGCACTGTCGGTCGATCAGGTCGAGAGCCTGCTTACCAATGGGTTTCCGCTGCCGCGCATGGCGGCGTTCGGCTAGGGCAAAAACTCTAGTTCCGCGGCTCAGCGAGACCGTTCAAAAAGTCGTTTCATGCTGCATTGCGGCATGCTAGCCTCGGTCTGTAAGCGATCCCCAACGTTCTTCCGGAGTCTCCCCGATGTCACGTGCGTACAACTTCAGCGCCGGCCCGGCCGCGCTGCCCGAAGCGGTTTTGCGTCAGGCCCAACAAGAGATGCTGGAATGGGGCGGAGAACGCGCCTCGGTGATGGAAATCAGTCACCGCGGCAAGGCCTTCGAGAGCATGGCCGCGCAAGCCGAACGCGACCTGCGCGACCTGCTGGCGGTGCCGGACAATTACCGAGTCTTGTTCCTGCAAGGTGGCGCAACGCAGCATTTCGCCCAGATCCCGATGAACCTCGCGCGCCCGGACCAGGCCGCCGACTACATCGTCACCGGCGCCTGGGGCCAGAAGGCCGTTGCCGAAGCCAAGTCGCTATGCCGCGTCAACGTCGCGGCGACTTCCGAAGCGGGCAACTTCACCTCGATTCCGCCGCGTGCGGAATGGAAGTTGTCGCAGGACGCCGCCTACGTCCACATCACCCCGAACGAAACCATCCACGGAGTCGAATTTCACGCGACCCCGGACGTAGGAGATATCCCGCTGGTCGCCGACCTGTCCTCGACCATCCTGTCGCGGCCAATCGATGTCTCGCGCTACGGGCTGATCTATGCGGGTGCGCAGAAGAACATCGGGCCCAGCGGCCTCGTGGTCGTGATCGTGCGCGACGACCTGCTGTCGCGCGCACCGGCGAGCCTCGCGAAAATCCTCAGCTACGCCGCGCATGCGAAAGAGAACTCGCTGCTCAACACTCCTCCAACGTTTGCATGGTATCTCGCGGGCCTCGTGTTCAAGTGGATGAAGTCCGAAGGCGGTATGTCGGTGTTCGCCGAACGCAACCGCCGCAAGGCCGAACTGCTCTACGCCGCGATCGACGGCTCCAACGGCTACTACCGCAGCCCGGTCGATGTCGCCGCCCGCAGCTGGATGAACGTGCCTTTCACCTTGCCCGATGCGGTCCTCGATGACGCCTTCCTGTCCGAATCGAAAGCCGCCGGTCTGCTTTCGCTGAAAGGCCACCGCGCCCTCGGCGGCATGCGCGCTTCGATCTACAACGCGATGCCGCTGGAAGGGGTGCAGGCGCTAATTGATTTCATGGCGGATTTCGCCAAGCGGCACGGCTGAGTCACGCCCACCTGGAGAGCGGCACAAGCCGCCGCAACAATACCAATCCTCGGGAGAGGTTACGGAGATGCGCAACACCATGTACAAGATACAGACGCTCAATAACATCTCGCGCAGCGGACTCGATCGCCTGCCTGCGAATCGTTATCAGGTCGCGAACGAGATCGCAGACCCGGATGCCATCATGTTGCGCTCGGCCGACATGCACGCGCTCACAATTCCCGCCAGCGTCAAGGCGGTAGCGCGGGCCGGTGCCGGGACCAACAATATTCCGGTGGCGGCGTTTAGTGCGCGCGGCGTACCGGTATTTAATGCGCCGGGTGCAAATGCAAACGCGGTGAAGGAACTGGTACTGGCCGGCATGTTGCTGGCGGCACGCAACGTCGGCGATGCGCTCAGCTTCGTCGGTGGCCTCGCCGGACACGCCGATCCGCATCATGCGATCGAAAGCGAGAAGAAGCGCTTTGTCGGAATCGAATTGGCCGGCCGCACCCTCGGCGTGATCGGTCTGGGTGCTATTGGCGTCAAGGTTGCAAACGCGGCGCGCGCGTTGGGTATGAATGTGTACGGTTTCGATCCGCATATGACGGTCGACGGCGCCTGGCAACTGTCTTCCGACGTCGTAAAGGCGGGCAGCTTGAACGAACTTTATGCGGCGTCGGATTTCATCACTTTCCACGTGCCGTTGAATGACGCCACGCGCGGCATTTTCGGCGTCAATTCACTTGGCGTGGCGCGCAAAGGCGTGGTGCTGCTGAACTTCGCTCGCGAGGGCATCGTCGATGCGGCGGCGTTGAACCAGGGGCTGGAGGACGGTCGCATCGGCCGCTACGTCACCGACTTTCCGCAACCAGAACTGCTCGGCAACGCACGCGTGATCGGTCTGCCGCACCTGGGCGCGTCCACGCTCGAAGCCGAGGAAAACTGTGCGGTGATGGTGGCGGACCAATTGCGCGATTTCATGGAGAACGGCAATGTCGCCAACGCGGTGAACTTCCCGAACACGCGGATGGCGCGCGAGGGCAGGGCGCGCTTGTGCATCGCGAACCAGAACCGGCCCAACATGATCGGTCAGCTCACCCACGCATTGGGTGCGGCGGGGGTGAACATCGCGCAGATGCACAACGCCTCGCGCGGCGAACTCGCGTATACGTTGGTGGACACCGACAGCGAAGTCGATGCCGCCATCCTGGGCGAAATCGAGTCGATCGAAGGCATTCTTTCCGTACGGATGGTGTGATGGCCACGCGCAAACCTGTTGGCTCCGTGTCAAAGCCGATTGCAAAGGCGAGTTCCAAGTCCAAACCGAAGGCGACGAAGGAATCCGCGCCTGCAGTGGAGGCCAAGCCTGAACTCTCCGATGTGAGGGCGCGCATCGACGGCATCGACCGCAGCATCCAGGCCCTGATCGCCGAGCGCGCGCAGTGGGCACAGCAGGTTGGCAAGGCCAAGGGTCCGCTTGCCGCTGCGATCGACTACTACCGACCGGAACGTGAGGCGCAGGTTCTGCGCATGGTGGTGGATCGCAACGACGGACCCTTGCAGGACGAAGTGCTGGTGCGCTTGTTCCGCGAGATCATGTCGGCGTGTCTGGCCCAGCAGGAGCCGCTCAAGGTCGGTTTTCTCGGGCCTGAGGGCACGTTTTCGCAGCAGGCGATGCAGAAGCACTTCGGTCATTCCGCTCACGGGTTGCCACTAGCGAGCATCGAGGAAGTGTTTCAGGAAGTGGAGGCGGGCAACGCCGACTTTGGTGTGGTGCCGGTGGAGAACTCCACCCAGGGCACGATCCAGTCAACGCTCGACATGTTCCTGACCTCGAAGCTGAAGATCTGCGGCGAAGTGGAGCTGCGCGTGCATCAGCATCTGCTGTCGCGCAGTGGCCGGATCGAGGACATCGAGCGCATCTACTCGCATCCGCAATCCTTCGCGCAGACCAAGGCCTGGCTGCGCGAATACCTGCCGAAACCCGAGAAAATCGCGGTGTCGAGCAATGCCGAGGCGGCGCGTCGCGCGCGTAACGCCGACGACGCCGCCGCCATCGCG
>JBKJTK010000079.1:0-6528 GCA_046590875.1 Chiayiivirga sp. | reverse complement strand
GGTCGACCTGTGCCAGGAGCCGGACGCGATGACTCATCCCAACGGCACCCAGATCCGGGTCTCGCGTCAGGAGCTGGCGCGGATTGTGGGCTGTTCGCGCGAGATGGCGGGCCGCGTGCTCAAGCAGCTGGAAGCCCAGGGCATGCTTCAGGCGCGCGGCAAGACCATCGTGGTGTATCGCGACAAGCCCTGAGTGCGGCTGCGGCGCGGCTACAAAACCTCAACCGCGGGAAGGAAGCGCTGCACGCGCTGCAGGTGCTTGCCGCGCGGCTCCACCATCACCGCACTCCGGGACGCGCGCAGCAGCGGCAGATCGCGGGCGCTGTCGCTGTACATCGCCGCGAACGGAGGCCGCAGACCGAGTCGCGCCAAGGCGGTAAGTTTGCGCGGGCCGATGACATGGTCTACGGGCACTCGCCCGCCGAGGCCACGACGCACGGTGGATCCGATGAATTCCACGTCCGGACCGCCGAGCACCGCCCAGAGCGCACGCGCCAATCCGGTCTCGGCCCCGGTCACGACGATGACGCGCTCGCCGCGCGCGAGATGTTCGCGCATTCGCGCCAGCGCCGGCGCGATCAGCAGTTGCTCGCGGCGCGCGACACACTCGGCCAACCAGCGATCGCGTGCGGCCGCCAGCCAGGCATCGCTGCGTCCGACCGAGCCCAGCCAGCCATAGAAACCCGCCGCGATGAAGGCACTGCGCCACCACAGAAACAGCGGCGCGAACAGCGGTAGCGCGAGTACCGCGATCGCGCGACGCAATAGTCCACCGCGCAACAGATGGCGCAACAGATACCCCGCCACGCTGTCGCCGCGCACGAGGGTGCCATCGAAGTCGAACAGCACCACCGGGGTCGTCATGCGAACAGTCGCGCGAGCTCGGTCCCGGGATCGTCGGCACGCATGAACGCCTCGCCCACGAGGAAGGCGTGAACGCCGGCGTCACGCATCCGCGCGACGTCGGCCGGCGCGACGATGCCGCTTTCGGTGACCAGCAGTCGTTCCGTCGGTACGCGCTCCTTCAATGCCAGCGTCGTATCGAGCGAGACATTGAAACTGCGCAGATCACGGTTGTTGATGCCGATCAGTTGCGTCGGCAGATCCAAGGCACGCTCCAGTTCCGCGCCGTCGTGCACCTCGACCAGCACGTCGAGATCGAGCTCGGCCGCGAGCAGCGTGAGTTCCAGCAACGCCGCATCCTCCAGCGCCGCCACAATGAGCAGGATACAGTCCGCACCCAACGCGCGCGCCTCGTACACCTGATACGGATCGATCACGAAATCCTTGCGCAGCACCGGTAGCGTGCAGTTGCCGCGCGCGGCGACGAGATACTCGTCCGCACCCTGGAAGAAATCGACGTCGGTCAGCACGGAGAGACACGCGGCCCCGCCACGCTCGTAGCTGGCCGCGATCTCGGCGGGATGGAAGTTGGCGCGGATCACACCCTTGCTCGGACTCGCCTTCTTGATCTCGGCGATTACGGCCGGCAATCCGACCGCGATCTTCGCTTCGAGTGCCTCGGCGAAACCGCGCGGATCGGGCAACTCTCGGCAGAGCGCCACCAGTTCACCCAACGGCACACGCGTCATGCGTTCGCGCACCTCCTCGACTTTGCGCGCCAAGATCGTGGTTAGAATATTGCTCACGCATCGCCCTCCCGCTGCTTCATCCCGTAGGCGCGCTCGACCTTCGCGATACGCAGCTCGAAATGTTCGTACCACTCCTTGCGCCCACGCTCGCGCGCAGCGGCATGCTCGAGGTTGTTGCGCCAATGGGCGATCGCCGCTTCGCTCTCGAAATAAGCCACGGTGATGCCAAAGCCGTCGGCACCGCGCGTGGACTCCACACCCAGGAACCCGGGCTGCTGCCGAACCAATTCCACCATCCGTTGCGAGGCGTCCCCGTAGCCGGGACTATCCTCGCGCAGCTTCGAGCTGAACATCACCGCGTAGTACGGCGGCGGCGGCAATTTCGCGAAACCGCTCACGCTCATCCGTCGACTCCCGTCTACTTGCGCGCAATGCGGCGGGTGCAGGCCACGAACTCGTCGAGCTTCGCCCGCGCCGCGCCAGACGCCAACGCGCCTCGCGCAAGCACAATCCCCTCGGCGATCGACTCCGCCGCGTTCGCCGCATACAGCGCCGCGCCCGCGTTCAGCGCCACGATCTCGCGCGCCATGCCTGTCCTGGGCGACGCCGACGGGCCTTCCTTGTCGGCGAGCGCATCGAGCAGCATCGCCTTCGATTCTTCCGCATTCTCGACCCGCAGATTGCGACTCGCCGCCATCGCGATGCCGAAATCCTCCGGATGCACCTCGTACTCGCGCACCTCGCCATCGCGTAGCTCGCCGACGAGGGTGGAGGCGCCGAGCGAAATCTCGTCCATGCCATCGCGCCCCCACACCACCAACGCGCGCTTCGCACCCAGCCTCTGCAGCACGCGGACCTGGATACCGACGAGATCCGGATGGAACACGCCCATCAGGATGTTGGGAGCTCCAGCAGGATTCGTCAGCGGCCCGAGGATATTGAAGATCGTGCGCACGCCCATCTCGCGCCGCACCGGCGCGACGTTCTTCATCGCCGGATGATGGATCGGCGCATACATGAAACCCACACCGGTCTCGGCCAGACATTGCGCCACCTGCGCCGGCTGCAATTCGATCGACGCCCCCAGCGCTTCCAGCACATCGGCGCTACCTGACTTGCTCGATACGCTGCGGTTGCCGTGTTTGGCGACCTTCGCGCCCGCGGCCGCCACCACAAACATTGCTGCGGTCGAAATATTGAAGGTGTGCGCGCCATCGCCGCCGGTGCCAACGATGTCCACCAGATTTGACGCATCCGGCACGTCGACCTTGGCGGACAACTCGCGCATCACCTGCGCGGCGCCGGCGATCTCACCGACGGTTTCCTTCTTCACTCGCAAGCCGGTGAGTATCGCCGCGCTCATCACCGGCGACACTTCACCGCGCATGATCATGCGCATCAATTCCACCATCTCGTCGTGGAAGATCTCGCGATGCTCGATCGCGCGTTGCAGGGCTTGTTGCGGGGTGATGGGCATACTGCTTGTATCCGTCTTTTCCGCGCAGGCGGGAGCGTTCGTTTCACTCTTGCCGTCATCCCAGCGAAAGCTGGGATCCATCTTGATCTTCGCCGCAAATGGCACAGCAACGTCAAACTGGATTCCAGCTTCCGCTGGAATGACGAGCGAGTTGAGTCTACGCGTGCAAGAAATTCTTCAACAGATCGTGCCCATGCTGGGTCAGGATCGACTCGGGATGAAACTGCACGCCTTCGGCGCGCCAGGTCCGGTGTCGCAAGCCCATGATCTCGTCAACCTTGCCGTCGGCATCCTCGGTCCACGCCGTGACCTCGAGCTGTTCGGGCAACGAGTCCTTTTCCACCACCAGCGAGTGATAGCGCGTGGCCTCGAAGGGTTCGGGAATTCCCGCGAATACGCCCAGTCCGTTGTGCCGGATCATCGAAGTCTTTCCGTGCATGATCCGCTTGGCGCGCACGACTTTTCCGCCGAACGCCTGCCCCAGCGACTGGTGGCCCAGGCACACACCGAGGATCGGAATCGTGCCGGTGAGCTTGGTGAAAATCTCCAGCGACACCCCGGCCTGAATCGGGGTACCCGGCCCCGGCGAGATCACGATATGCGACGGTGCGAGACGCTCGATCTCCTGCACCGAGATCGCATCGTTACGCTCCACCCGCACTTCCTGCCCCAGCTCGCCGAAATACTGCACGAGGTTGTAGGTGAAGGAGTCGTAGTTATCGATCATAAGAAGCATGTTATTGCACCTGCGCCTTCAAGAGATTGATGAAGGCGCTGCATACGACTAGGAAATATCTGGCATCGGCTTGCGTTAAGTTGCCCTCGTCAACAAGGGCATGACGAATGCCATCCGCATCGTTTGTATAGCCGTACATTTTTGAGAACGCCTCTTTCATTGCTGGATGCAATGCTCCGCGCCTTTCCAAAGTCCGCAACGCATCGCCTAGAGTGGCCCTCGTGTCCCCTGTTACCGCCCTAGCCATCGACTCAACGGCAGAAATTGACTCCTTAATCGAATTCCGATAGTCCGGGTTCGTCTTGCTACTAAGATGGTCAATCGCCGACTTGATGTGAGTTGATACCGGCGTCAACGAATTTTCCGCTGCAGCAGTAACTTCCTGCACTTCAACTTCGTCGGAGATTGGAACAAAGCTGTCGTTGATGAGCCTGAACCCTGCATTCTCAATCAATAACGTGCCCTGCACCCTTTTGCGGAATTGCCTGTTTTGCGCATAGACCACCAACACGAATTCGACGAACTCGTAGACCTCATACCAGTGACAAGCGAAATAGTGGGACCGGATCTCCGACCATACAGACTTGTAGTTCGCGCCGGAGTAGCCGTCATGTCGGATTGGACGGTCATCAATCGGCTTCTTGAAGTAGTGTCGCCACAGAATGCTAGAGAAGTCGCCGATATCGAAGCCCGAAACGCTGAAGACGTCGACGGTAAGGTCGTTCCATAGCCCATTCCTTAACGCATCGTCCATGGCATCTAGCTGCACAAGTAGTCTTGGCGGCTTTAGCCCCATTCGCTCGCCAAAGCTCGTCACCTCTACAACCCCCCCGCCGCCTGCGCCACCGCGCGAAACAGCGCGCGGCCCTTGTTCATGGTCTCGTCCCATTCCTTCGCGGGATCGGAGTCGTAAACGATTCCGGCGCCGGCTTGTACGTGCAGCCGGCCGTCCTGGATCACCGCGGTGCGGATCGCGAGCGCGGTGTCGGCGTCGCCCCACCAGTTCACGTAGCCGACGGCACCGGAATAGATGTTGCGCCGCACCGGCTCCAGTTCACGGATGACTTCGAGCGCGCGAATCTTGGGCGCGCCGCTGACGGTACCGGCCGGGAACGTGGCCTTCAGCACATCGGCGACGGTGAGATCCTCGCGCAACGTACCGGTGACTTCCGAGACGATGTGCATCACGTGGCTGTAGCGTTCGATCACGAAGCGTTCGCCGAGCTGCACGCTGCCGGGCTGCGCGACGCGGCCAACATCGTTGCGCCCCAGATCGATCAGCATCAGATGCTCGGCGCGCTCCTTGGGATCGGCGAGCAATTCGGCTTCGAGCGCGAGGTCTTCCTCGTGCGTGTGTCCACGCGGACGGGTGCCGGCGATCGGACGCACGGTGACCGTGCCGCCTTGCAGGCGCACAAGAATCTCAGGTGAGGATCCAACAATCTGGGTGCCGCCCAGATCGAGGAAGTACATATACGGCGAAGGATTCAGCGCACGCAGTGCGCGGTAGACGTCGACCGGTCTGGCGCGGAACGGCACCGACAGCCGCTGCGACAACACCACTTGAAATATATCGCCGGCGCGGATGTACTCCTTCGATTTCTCCACCGCCGCGATAAAGCCTTCGCGCGTGAACCCGGAGACGAAGTCGTCCTCTTTCAACAGCGACGGATCGAGCACGTCCGGATAACTGCGGCCCGAATGCCGCAAGCGGTAGACCAGTTCGTCGAGACGACGGCGCGCTTTCGCATAGGCCTGCGGCTCCGAAGGGTCCGCGTGAACAATCAAATACAGCCGGCCCTTGAGGTTGTCGAACACCGCGACTTCCTCGCTCAGCAGCAGCAGCGCGTCGGGCGTGCCGAGTTGATCAGGTTTGCCGTGATCGTCGAAGTCGGCGAGTCGCGGTTCGACGTAGCCGATGCACTCGAAGCCGAAATAGCCGACCAGACCACCGGTGAACATCGGTAACTCCGGCAAGCGCGGCACCGAGTACCGACTGCGTAGCGCTTCGACTTCGGCCAGCGGATCGGCGACTTCGCGGGTTTCGGTGATCTCGCCGTGTTCACGCACCGTCAAGGTGTGGCCACGGAATTCGTAGGTGCGCTGTGCCGGCAGACCGATGATCGAATAGCGGCCCCAGGTCTCCCCGCCTTCGACCGACTCGAACAGGTAAGTGTTCGGGCCGTCGGCGAGCTTGAGATACACCGACAGCGGCGTGTCGAGGTCCGACAGCACCTCGCGCACAACGGGGATGCGATTGTGGCCGGCGGCGGCGAGCTGCCGGAAAGTGTCGAGATCGATCACACGGGGCCTGCGGATTCCCCGCGGGCGGGGATGTTGCAGCGCAGTATGCCAGTGCAGCGCCGGACGAGGTAGGCGCTCAGCCGCGCGCCAGCGGCGTCCGGGGCAATCCGCGCAAACTCAGGCGGAACTCGACCCCATCGTCGCCCGGCAGGTTGCGCGCCCGCGCACTGCCCCGATGCAGTTCGGCGATCAGCCGCACGATGTGCAGTCCGAGGCCCAAATGAGGCGCGCCATCGCCGCGCTGCGCCGCATCGCGCAGACTGACCAGTGAATCGAACAGGCGCTCCTGCATCGCGACTGGAAGGGGCGGGCCGGAATTCGCGACCGCCAGTTCGGCGCCATCGGGACTCGGCGCCAGCGCCAGCAATACCCAGCCCGATTCGGGACAGAAGCTGCGCGCATTGTCGACCAGCTTGTCG
>JBKJTK010000066.1:0-3073 GCA_046590875.1 Chiayiivirga sp. | reverse complement strand
ACGCGGTGCGCCGGGCGCGCTGTCGCAGGCCGGTGATCCGTTGTCGAGCCTGGAATTTCGGCCGGCGTTCCTGGTCGGGTTCCCACGTTCGGGTACGACCTTGCTTGACACTCTGCTTGACGCACATCCTGAGGTGGCGTCGATCGAGGAACGTCCCGCGTTCGAACAAGCGACCGAAGTGCTTAGCCGAGCCAGCAGCGATTATCCGTTCGGGATGGAATCGCTCGCCTCACACGATCTCGCTCGCCTCCAGACGCGTTACGGCGAGAAACTGCGGTCGTACTTGCCGGCCGGTTTCGGCGGCGTGGTGCTGGACAAGCTACCGCTGCGCCTGCTCCGCGTGCCGCTGATTCAGCGCCTTTTTCCGCAAGCTCCCATCCTGTTCGCATTGCGTCATCCCTGCGACGTGGTGCTGAGCAATGTGATGCAGCAGTACCGGCCGAACGAAGCCTTCATCCACTTCGACAGCGTCGAGGACGCGGCCCGCACCTACGACCGCGTGATGCGGGTCTGGCGCGGCATCGCCGAGCGCCTGCCGTTGCGTGTGCATTACGTCCGATACGAAGCCCTGGTAGCGGACCCTGAGCAGCAACTGGTGGCGGCCTGCGCCGCCCTCGGGATCGCGCCCGTCGCGGCGATGCTCGATCCCGAACGCCGGCTGGAAAAGCGCGGACGCATCCAGACCAATAGTTACCAGCAAGTGGCGGAGCCCGTTTACCGACGCGCCGTGGGGCGCTGGCAGAACTATCGGCGCTGGCTGGAACCGGTGCTTCCGCTGCTGCGTCCGCATCTGGAGTGGCTGCAGTACGACGAGGATTGAATGCGCTATTTCAACGGAGCCGTTCGCCCTGAGGTATCGAAGGGGGAGCATTTCGCGCGAACAACCAGGGGCAAGAGCGCCCCCATCCGCCTTCGGCACCTTCCCCCGCTACGCGAGGGAAGGGAAAAATCTTTCGATCTTTCCTGATTTGCGTCGAACCCGCTAAAAATCCGTCTGGTGCTGCTGCCCCGGATAGAACTCGGCCAGCGCGGCCGTCATCGTGGTTACCAACTCGCGCTCTGCAACGCTCAAATACGGGTTCCACACATCGAAGATCAACACCACGCGATCCTCGCTGCTTTCGTTCCAGGCTTCGTGCTCGATCGTGTCGTCGAACACCAGCACCTGCCCCGGCACCCATTCGCGAACATCATTGCCGACACGCAGCGCGCAGCGCGGCGGCACGATCAGTGGCAGGTGCGCGACCAGACGCGTGTTGGTGGCGCCGTGATGCGGCGGGATGTGCGTGCCGGGCTTGAGGCGTGAAAAGAACGCGGTCGGGGCGCGACCGGGAATCCGCACCAGCGGCAGACTCTCCAGCAAAGCACTGGTCTGCGGGCAGGCGGCGCAATGGCGTTCGACTCGCTGGCCTTGGTTGAACAGGAAATACGCGCCCCAGTCCGGTTGATGGTTGAGTGGATTCCATGCCGTGCCCGGGCCGTGCTCGCCTACGGGCTTCTGCACGTAGGGAATGAAGCCGGCATCACCCTGCGCCAGCATCGCGACGACTTCAGCACGCACCGTTTCCCATGCCGCCGCGGCGCGCTCGATCCAGTCGAACATCGCGGGCGGGAAAAACGTCAGCGGCGCGAGCTTGGGAAAATGCATCATGCCCGGCTTGGGCAACTGCGGCCGTTTGCGCCCGAGGAAGATGTCGAGGCATTCGTCGAAGCGCACGCGATCCTCGGGATCGAGTCCTGCGAGCGTCGGCGCGATATGGCTGGCGATCGTCGCTTCAAGTTCGGCCTGCTCACGCGCCAATACCTGCTGTGCCTGCTCGATGCGCGCGCGCAGTGGCGGCGGTGCGGACTGCGGCGGCGGCAATTTGCCGAGTGCGGCGCGATAGTGCTCGGCGGCGTCGCGCGGGCGTCCGAGCTCGTCCAGCAACTGAGCAAGATCCAGGCGCGCCGGCACAAAGCCCGGATCGAGCACGAGCGCGTTCTCCAGTGATCCCAGCGCGGCGTCACGTTCACCCAAGGCGAGCAAAATGGTCGCGCGTTGCGCCTCTATCAGCGCTGCGCGCGGCCAGCCGGCGGCGGCGCGGTCGATCAACGCGCGCGCGGTCGCGAGTTCGCCGTTGGCGTACGCGCGCATCGCGAAAAATCCCAGCGCGCGCGAATGTTCCGGGACCGCCGCCAGCACCTGCTGAAACAACGGCGCAGCGGCCTCGATCTGTCCCTCGCGCGCCAGCCGTTCGGCCGCTTCGATCTGGGCCTGGACGTGGGCGGGAATCGACTGCGCGGCGCTCATCGGGATCGGTCGTGATGCGGGGCCGACATCATAGGCGATCCGGCAGCGTGGCCGAGTTGCGATCGGCCGGCGACAGGAACCAGTAACGGAAGCGCTGGCCGTCGATATCGACGGTGCGGACACGAGCGTCGCTTCGCGCCAACGTCGGAAAACAGACGACCTCGGCCCGGCATACCACCACCGCGCCGTAGGCGTCGACTTCGGCGGCATCGAGCCAGAGCGAGATCGCGAAATCGGCGTTGATAAGCATCTTCGGTCGCGACGGTGTGTAGCCTGACACGATCGATGCAAGGATGTGGTCGGCGATCACGATGCGCAGCGGGCGGCCGGTTTCGGACTGCCAGTCCTGCGCAATCGCCGTGGCCAGTGCACGGCCATTGAACGCGGTCTTGGAGCGATCGCTGCGGGTCTTGTAGAGCAGGTGCGCGCCCGATGTCAGCAAGATCACCGCCACCAGCGCCAACACGAAACGACGCCAGCGGCGAGCATCGACGCGGGTCGGGAACAGCAGAAACAGCGCGACTCCCGCGAGATTGAAAAACGGAAACGTCCAGGTCGACTTGAGCCGGCTTCCACTCAGCATTCCGTACAGCATGGACAACAGCAGCGGCCCGAGGCACAGCGCCAGCACCAGCAGCGCTTCGTGGCTCGGGCGCGGCGTTGTCTGCGTGCGATCGCGCACGGTGAGGAAGAGCAGGCCGCAGAACAACAACCCGAGCAGCGCGCCCGCGGCGAAGCGCAGCGGTTCGATCGCATGCGCCTGCCAGATTGGCATCGCGTCGC
>JBKJTK010000046.1:0-12112 GCA_046590875.1 Chiayiivirga sp. | reverse complement strand
AAGTCGCTGGATCCCCGCCTTACTCGCGCTGCGCGCTCGCCCTTCGGGCCGGCTACGCCGTTCGCTCGCTGCGCTCACAGTCGCGGGGATGACGAGGCTTAAGGTAGTGCCATTGGGCTATGACCCCGATTTGCCTGTTGCTGTGGCTCGATGGCGCGTATGAGCCAGTGGAGCTGCTGGCGCACATCCCTGTGCGCCACCCTGCGGGCGACCTGCGGTCGTCCAAATCGGCAATCCTGCCGCTTTGTCATCGCCAAACTCCCGGCGCGGGTGCCGCCACCGAGTGCGTACCTCACAGAGTTTCACGGCATCTTTGCGCAGAACGCCAGCTTGGGCGCGGTGGTAACGCCATCGGAGCGCGGCAAGCGTTCTGCCACCGACCCGGAATCGACCGATGCCAAAGCTGATCGCCGCACCCCCGACGCGCGCCGCCGCTCCGCGAACTGGGCGTAACGCCTCAAGCGCATTCTCACCATCGACGTGCGTACATGGATCCACTGCGGCGGCGCGGTGCGGATTGTGGCGGTGGTGGAAGCGCCTACGGCCGTCCGGCAAATCCTCCCCCATTTCCAAAAGCACGGCGCGCTGAAGCCAGCGCACGACCGGCCTGCACCGCGTGCACCACCCGCTGTGGCCGCGCGATCGCCGAATCAGCCACGACGCGAGGCGAAAACCGCAAGGCAATTCGATGCGGCCACGATCCCGCAGGGCCGCGCTCGGCCCGCCGCCGGGAATCGGCGAGAGTGGCTGCCGACTGCGCCGCGGCGCGGCCCCGCGATGTCGAACTCCCCCACAGACGTACGATCCGCGCCCAAAACCGGCGCTGTCGCGACCACCGCCCAGCCGACAGACTGGTCGGAAAGGGCGTTTGTGTTTCCTATATATCGATCCAGTTTGCCAATCTCGTGATCCAGAACACATGAATCGCCCAATTCGGTGACAGGCTTCGCGCAGGGGGTGTGACGAACGTCACACAACAGTTTCAACTGAGACGGTTGCGTGACGAACTAAATGAATCGAATCGCCGTTCATCCCGTGAATAATACCGTTCGTCGGAAATGATTTAAAATATTGCAGTGCACGATGTGCCTCCCGTTTGGGGTGCCTAGTGTCTGCATCCGTTGCGCCCAGCCCGTGCCTTGAGCTGGGCGCAATAGTGTTCCGACCCAACCCGGTTAGTCGCCTTCGGAGTTCCCTACGTGAATATACGCAAGACGGTTTCCACGCTCTCGCTCGCCATCATTGCCGCACTTGGTCTCAGCCAGGTTGCCAGTGCCGGTGGCCGTTCAGATCTCGTCCTGGCTTCGCTCGCCGCAGGTAAGGCGCAGTACAACCCGGGTGAGTTGCTGGTGCAGTTCGGTGCCGGCACCGGTGCAGCCGATCGCAATGCGGTTCGCCAAGGTTTGGGCGCGTCGAAAGTGGAGACCGTTCGCGGCGCTAGCGATGGCAAGGGCGAGCTGGAGTTGATGAGCCTGCCCGCGGGTGTCGCCATCGCCCACGCGGTGCGCGGCCTGGACGGTGTTGCAGGCGTTGAGTTCGCCGAGCCGAACTGGACCTACTTCCACAGCGCCGTTTCGACCGACCCGTATTACACCAATGGTTCGCTCTGGGGCATGTACGGCGACGCGACAAGTCCGTCCAACCAGTGGGGTTCGCAGTCCGGCGAAGCTTGGGGCGCTGGTCACACCGATTGTGGCAATGTCATCGTCGGCGTGATCGACGAAGGCATCTACTTCAACCATGAAGATCTCGCGGCGAATATCTGGAACAACCCCTACGATCCGATCGACGGGCTCGACAACGACGGCAACGGGTACGCAGACGATTTCCGCGGCTGGGATTTCGACGGTGGCAGCAACAACATCAATTCCGGTGGCGCCAGCGACGATCACGGCACCCATGTGTCGGGCACCATCGCGGGCATCGGCGGCAACGGCACGGGCGTGGCCGGCGTGTGCTGGAGCGGGATCAAGCTGATCAGCGGCAAGTTCCTCGGTCGCCGCGGAGGCTCCACCGCCAATGCGATCAAGGCGATCGATTACTTTAATGACCTGAAAACCCGTCACAACCTGAATATCGTCGCTACCAACAACTCCTGGGGTGGCGGCGGCTTCTCGCAGACGTTGCAGGACGCGATCGGCCGTGCGAATACCGCGGGTATCCTGTTCGTCGCCGCGGCCGGCAACTCGGCCTCCGACAACGACGTGACCGCGAGCTATCCGTCGAACTACCCGAACGCGAACATCATCGCGGTGGCGTCGACCACCAACAGCGGCGGCCTGTCGAGCTTCTCGCAATATGGCGCGACGACAGTCGACATCGGCGCGCCGGGCTCGGCCATCTGGTCGACGGTGCCGAAGAGTTCCAAGGGTCAGCTGATTTCGAGTTACGCCAGCTACAACGGCACCTCGATGGCGACGCCGCATGTGACCGGTTGCGCGGCGCTGTACGCGTCCTCGCATGCCGGAGCGTCTGCGGCGACGATCAAGGGCGCGATCATGAGCGCCGCCGTGCCGACGCCATCGCTGACCGGCAAAGTCGTTAGCAACGGTCGCCTGAACTGCAGCGGCTTCTGATCCAGCGCTTCACGCTTCATCCACGAAGGCCCGGCTTTGTCGGGCCTTCGTCGTTTGGAAGCGGCGAAGCGGCTATGACCCTGACTTTGCCCGCACTCGCAGGGTCAAACCCTTGAGGAAATTGCGCAGCATCTGGTCGCCGCAGAGACGGAAGTTCTTGTGGTCGGCCTGACGAAACAAGGCGGTCAGTTCCGGTTTGGAAATCGCAAAGCCGGCGTTCTCAAAAACCTGGTGCATGTCGACGTCCTTCAGTTCGAAGGCGACGCGCAGTTTCTTGAGGACGACGTTGTTGGTGACGCGCTTCTCCAGTGGTCGCGGCGGCTGGCTTTCGTCCCGCCCGCGGTAGTGGAAGACCAGACCGTCGAGGAAGCGTGCAAGCACGCGGCTATCGCATTCGAGGTAGCCCTCGTCTTCGTCTTTCTTCAGGAAGGCCTGCACATCGGCTTTCTCGATCGCGAAATCCGGGTCGGCCAGCTTGATGAGCTCCACGACCTTGCCGTCGCTGAGATCAAGCATGTAACGGATGCTGCGCAGTACGTCGTTGTTGATCATGGGTGCCGGCGCCGGAAGGGAGTGTATGAGTTTGAGGATTCTCCGCTTTCTGAGGATTCGAAAAGCGGACGCACTGACAAATTTCCGATTCCCGTTCGCCCCCGGGGCAGGCTCTGGGGTATCGAAGGGCGAGCTGTCGGGTTGCCGAGCCGATTCATGCTTCGATACGCCGTAGGCGTACCCCGTCCTGAGCCTGTCGAAGGGTCAGCACGAGCGGATGTGGAGTGTCTCGGGTTGAAGAAAGAGTTGCCACGTCGTCGCACCGCTATCGAATTGCACAAACGAAACGGCCGGACTTTCGTCCGGCCGTTCGTGAGTGCTTCCGCGGTCAGCCGATCACCAACCGCAAGACTTGCCCTCGTTCTGCTCCTTCAGCCAGCCCTGCAGCGGTGCGAAGTAATCCAGGATGGCCGAAGCGTCCATCTGCTCGCCGCCGGTGAGTTCCTTCAGCGTGGCCTGCCACGGCTGGCCCTGGCCCTTCTGCAGCATGGCCCAGTAGCGGGCGCCGGCTTCCTTGTTGCCGTAGAAGCTGCACTCGTGCAGCGGACCTTTGTGCCCCGCGGTGTCGCATAGCGACTTGTAGAACTGGAACTGCAGGATGTGGGCGAGGAAATATCGCGTGTAGGGCGTGTTGCCCGGTACGTGGTACTTGGCGCCGGCGTCGAAGAATTCCTCGCCGCGCGGCGTGGGCGCGGCCACGCCCTGGTACTTCTGGCGCAATTCCCACCACGCCTTGTTGTAGTCGCCCGGTGCAATGCGGCCGGAGAACACGCCCCAGCGCCACTGATCGATCATCTTGCCGAACGGCAGGAAGGCGACCTTGTCCAGCGCCATTTTGAGCTGGGTGTTGATCGTGGCTTCCTTGGAAATCTTCGGCTCGCCCACCACGCCGATCGAACTCAGGTACTTCGGCGTCAGCGACAGCACGACGGTGTCGCCGATCGCCTCGTGGAAGCCGTCGTGCGCGCCGCTCTGGAACATCGGCGGCAGGTGGTTGTAGGCCAGGTAGTAATAGATGTGGCCGAGCTCGTGATAGATCGTGGTGAACTCGTCCTCGTTGGGCTGGATGCACATCTTGATGCGCACGTCGCCGGCGTAGTTCATGTCCCAGGCGCTGGCGTGGCAGACCACGTCGCGGTCGCGCGGCTTGAGCAGTTGCGATTTCTCGTGGAACGACTTCGGCAGTGCGGGCATACCCAGAGACGTGTAGAAATCCTCGGCGCGCGCCACCATTTTTTTCTCGTCGTAACCCTGCTTGACCAGACCGCCGCTGACGTCGAGGCTGCCGGCATTCTTGTAGGGTTCCAGCAAGTCCCAGATATTGCCCCACTGCTGCGCCCACATATTGCCGGTGAGATGCGCCGGGATCATGCCGTTGACCGAACCCTTGTCGCCGTATTTGGCTTCGAGCTTGCCGCGCGTGTAGCAATGCAGGTCGTCGTAGAGCGGCTTGACCTGATCCCAGAGCCGATCGGTCTCGACTTCGAAATCGGCCGGGCTCATGTCGTAGCCGCCGCGCCACATTTCTCCGGCGTCCTTGAAGCCGAGCTCGCGCGAGCCTTCGTTCAGCAGTTCGGCGAAGCGGGTGTAATCGGGGCGCATCGGCGGCGAAATCGTGTGCCAACCCTGCCAGGCGTCGAGCTGGGCGTCGTAGTCGCGGCTGGCGCGCAGGGTGTCTTCGAGCTCGCCGAGCGGGCGACATTTCTTCGTCTCGCCCTCGCCGATGCAGTACTGGCCGGAGCCGTACATGCCTTCCATCTTGGTGGCGATCTGGGTCAGCTCGGTGAGCTTCTTCGGATCCTTGGGCGCGGGCATCGAGGTCGCGAGTTTCAGCAGGTGGATGCTGCGTGCGGTGTCGGGTTTCAGATCAAGACCGGCAAATTCCTTCGATTTCTCGACGTTGGCGCCGAGCTTGGCGAGCGAGCGCTCATTGGCCTTGGCGGCGAGCATCTGGGTGTCGCCGTTGATATAGGTGACCGACGTCCATTGCGCGGCGGCGATCTCGGGGTAGTCGGCCTTGATCTCCTCATTCACCTTCGCAATGAAGGCATCAGCATCGGCGGGAGTGGCCTTGGCGGCGGCAGCCGGTGCGGGATCGGATTTCGGATTGGCATTGCTCTCGCAACCGGAGAGCGCGACAAAAGCCGTCGAAACGGCCAGCGCCAGCAACGCACGATTCAAATTCACGGGAAAACCTCTTGCAGGACCGCGCCCCTCCGGCGCGGTGGAGACGGCAGGCTAGTCAGGACCGGGGCAGGGTGCAAGTGCGCTTTTCTCCCTCCCCTTCAAGGGCAGGCTTGGCCTGTCCTGAGCTTGTCGAAGGAGGGAGAGGATGGTGATGGGTTCGACGCAAGTGTGAACACCATCCGGGGAGGGCCAAGAGAAGTTACCGCTGGGCGGTTGGAACAAACCCCGGCTCGCTGATCTTCATCTCGGTGACCGGTCCGTATTTCGCGACCGCGTCGCGGATCTTGGACGCATCGCCGATCGCGACCAGCAAGGTGTCGTCGCCGCTTGCGAACACGCTGCGCGCCGCCGCGACATCGGCGGCGCTTGCCGCCTGGATGCGGTCGCTGTAGCCGTCGATGCGGTCGCGACTCTGGCCGTAGAGATCCAGCTCGGAGATCGCTTCAGCGAGCTGCGAGGCAGTTTCGTAGTCGGGCGCGAACTGGCCGAGCACGTAGCGTTTCGCCGAGGTCAGGGCTTCGGCGTCGATGCCATCGCGATGCAGGCGAGCAAGGGTGGCGAACGTGAGATCCAGCGCCTGCGCGGTGGCGTCGGTGCGGGTGAAGGAACTGATGCTGGCCCAACCGGGCTGCGCGAAGCGGGCGAGACTCGCATTGGCCCCGTAGCTGAGCCCGGACTTGATCCGCAACTCGGTATTGAGCATCGAGGTGAAGCGGCCGCCGAACACGGTTTGCACCAGGTCCTGCGCAGCGCGCGCCGGATCGTGTTCGGATACGCCGACGTTGCCGGCCCAGTAGTAGGTTTGGGTAGCGCCGGGTTTGTCGACGAGCAACACGCGGCGTCCGCTTTCGCGCAACTTGGCGGGCACGTCTGGTAGTGCGGCCGCGGCCTTGCGCCATTCACCGAAAGCACGTTCGACTTTGACCCGCATTGCGGCCGGATCGAAATCCCCGGCGATCGCGATCGTGGTGCGGTCGCCGCCGAGTTGGTCGCGGTAGAACGCATTCAAATCCTCGATCGTGAGCGCGGCCAGGCTGCGCTCGTCCCCGGATACGGGACGGCCATAGGCATGGCCGCGGAACAACCAGGCTTGGCCATAGGTACCGATCAGGTTGCGCGGATCGCCGTCCTTGCTGGCCGCGAGCGACTGAATCGCGCGAGTGCGCAACTTCTCGAATTCGGCCGGTTTCAACGCCGGGCGTTGCAGTGCATCGGCCAGCAATTCCAGCATCAGATCGGCGTCTCGCGCGAGGAATTCGGCGCTGGCGTAGATCGCTTCGCGTCCCACACGAAAGGAGAGATTGCCGCCGACGCTCTCGATCGCCTCCGCGTACCCGAAGGCATCGCGCGAGCCTGCGCCCTTCGCGAGCAGGTCGGCGAGCATCGACGCATTGCCTTCCTTGCCGTCGGCATCGGCAAGTGCGCCGCCGCGTATCACCACGCGCACCGCGATCATCGGCACGTCAGGTTTCTGCATCACCAATACGGTGGTGCCGTTGTCGAGTTTCACGCGGTCGTAGGCAGGCAGTGACAAGCCCGCCGCAGCGATCATCGAAGAGAAAGAGGAAAGGAACAGAAATACCACCAAACGCTTCATGGACTCACCTCGGCCTTGGCGGCG
Source organism: Chiayiivirga sp. (assembly GCA_046590875.1). Taxonomy (GTDB): domain Bacteria; phylum Pseudomonadota; class Gammaproteobacteria; order Xanthomonadales; family Xanthomonadaceae; genus JALCLA01. The sequence goes on along the minus strand of JBKJTK010000046.1, from coordinate 5,176 downwards.
ACCGGACGCAGTACGCCCACGGTGCGGTTGGCGTCGCGAAACACCCGCTGCGCGAGCGGCTTGATCTGCTGGAGGTCGACCGCGTCGTACATCGCCGGCACCTCGAACAGTTTGCGGTAGTCGCCGTGGAAGGCCTCGAAGGTGCCAAGGGCCTGGGCCTTGCCGGAGATCGTGGCGAGGTTGCGCCAGAAAAGGGCGAGGTTCTGGTTGCGTGCCTTGGCCAGTTCAGCGACGCTGATGCCTTCGCGCACGACGAGTTTCAATTCCTCGCTGATCATCGCTTCGACCTTGGCTGCATCACCCCCCGGCGGCAACACCGCGTAGAGATAGAGGATGCCCGGATCGAAACCCGCATTGACGAAACTGCCGATCTCGACCGCGGCTTGTTCCTTCTCCACCACGCGTTGATGCAGACGCGACGACTCGCCTTTGGCGAGCGCGCCGACGAGCAGTTCCAGCGCACGCGTTTCGGCATCGACCTCGCGACCGACGTGATAGCCCAGCAGCAACATCGGGGATTGCGCGCCTTCCTTCTCCAGCACCACGCGCCGTTCGCCCTGCTGCTCCGGCTCGACCGTGGTGACCGGTTCCGGTGCAGGCTGGCGCGGAATCTTGCCGAAGCGGGTTTCGATCTGCTCAAGGATCGCCTCCGGCTCCACATCGCCCACCACGAACATCGTCGCGTTGTTGGGCGCGTAGTAAGTCTTGTAGAACGCCTTGAGGTCGTCGATCTTCCATTGCTCGATGTCCGAGGGCCAGCCGATCACCGGAAATTGATAGGGGTGCGCGATGAACGCGGTGGCCTGCACTTGCTCGCGCAACGCGCCGAAGTTGTTGTTGTCGATCGAGGAGCGGCGTTCGCTGTAGACCACGCCGCGCTCGCTCTCGATCACCTTGGGATCGAAGGAGAGATTCGCCATGCGGTCGCTTTCCAGATTAAGCACGACAGCCAGCGCATCCCTGGGAAACCAGTCCTGATACACCGTCACGTCGTTGGAGGTGTAGGCGTTGTTGGCGCCGCCGTTGGCTTCCATCAGGCGATCGAACTCGCCCGGCTTGCTGGTCGAGGTGCCGTTGAACATCATGTGCTCGAAGTAATGCGCGATGCCGGTGATACCCGGATATTCGTTGCGCCCGCCGGCGCGATACCAGGTGTAGAGCGCGACGTTGGGAATGTCGCGGTCGGGCCACACCACGATCTTCAAGCCGTTGTCGAGGGTGCGGGTGACGATGGCGTCGGCACCCGTGACCTTCGTGGCGGCGGATTCCGCTGCCACAGCCGCGGACGTGCCGCCAGCCACTAGCGCGGTGGCAAACACGGGGACAAGCAGTGAACGGAATTTCATGTGCGACTCCGGCAGAACAAGGACCCGGTCACAGGGGGCGGTCACGGAGGTGCGTTATAGAGCAGGGCGCTGCGAGCGGCAAATGCCCAAAGACCCGGTGCGGTCGACTTTTCGCCGGTCGAACTCAATCGACCGGCAGCAAGCCGCGTTGCTGCAGCCAAGCGCGTGCGTCTTGGGCATCGTGCTCGAACCAGGCTTGCGCCGAGCCGAGCCGGAAGCTGTAGCCCCAGGTGTCCATGTCCTGCATCAAGCGAGGCGAGCCGACACCGGGCAGGCGTCCGGCCAACACGATCTGTAGATAACAGGCGGCGTCTTCCTCGGCCACCGAATCGGTGGCGTCGGTGTGCACTTCTGTCCGGCGCTCGGGCGGCAGCACGATAAGGTGACAGGCTTCGTGCAGCAGCGAGTGCACGGGCGTGTCGGCGCGCGCATGCACGGTGTCGCCGATGATGCCGGCTTCGGACTCACCCCAGTAGCTGCCGGGAATCGGCTGGTCGCCGGAAACGAGATCAAGGGTCAGATCGAACGTCGCGAGCAGGGAGGTGAGGTGAGCGATCGAGACGTCGGAGACAGTGAGGATGGTCATGGTGATTCGCTATGGGCGAGCAGACGAGCGCTGATCGTCAGTCTTCGGAGACAGCGGCTGCACAATGAGGCGCCCGGCCGTTCGACCCGTCGCGAACACCCTTCGATACCTCAGGGCGAACGGGTATTGTTGGATCAGAAGTCGACGGCAAATGCGTGAGTTTGGATCGCACCCGACCTTGCCGACGAGCCCCCGCGATCCGTTCGCCCTGAGGTATCGAAGGGCCCGCGACATTGTTTCAGGTCGCAGCACCATCTGCGCCCTCGGAAGTCGACAAGAATGAAGCGTCAGGCGCCCGCCGCCACGCGCACGTCGCCCTTGTCGGGCAGCGACACCGAAATATCGAGCACGTCGTGCTCGCCGTCCTTGATCAGGTCGACCTTGACCGCGTCAAGATCGACGTTGACATATTTCTTGATCACTTCAAGCAGTTCGCGTCGCAGCATCGGCAGGTAGTCCGGGCCGCCGCGCGAACTGCGCTCCTGCGCCACGATGATGCGCAGGCGTTCCTTGGCGAGGTTCGCGGTGTTCTTGGGGCGGGTGCGCAGGAAGTCGAAAAGTCCCATCACGGTCAGCCTCCAAACATGCGCGAGAAGATGCTCTTCCTCTCGACCTGAGTGAAGCGCAGCGGAAGGCTGTCGCCGAGCAGGCGTCCGACCGCATCCTCGTAGGCTTGGCCGGCCTCGGAGCCATCGTCAAGGATCACCGGCACCCCCTGGTTGGAGGCCTGCAACACCACGGGCGATTCGGGAATCACGCCTAGCACTTCCAGCCCGAGGATTTCCTGCACGTCGGCGATCGAAAGCATGTCGCCATCGGCAACGCGCTTGGGGCTGTAGCGGGTCAGCAGCAGGTGCTCCTTCACGCGCTCGCCTTTCTCGGCGCGATGCGTCTTGCTGGCGAGCAGGCCGAGGATGCGGTCGGAATCGCGCACCGAGGAGACTTCCGGATTCACCACGACCACGGCTTGATCGGCGTAATACATGGCCAGGAAGGCGCCTTTCTCGATGCCGGCAGGGGAATCGCAAACGACGTAATCAAAGCCCTCGTCGTGCAACTCCTTCAGAACTTTTTCCACGCCTTCCTTGGTCAGCGCATCCTTGTCACGGGTCTGCGACGCCGCGAGGACGTGCAGGTTGTCGAAACGCTTGTCGCGGATCAGGGCCTGCTTGAGCGTGCATTCGCCCTGGATCACGTTGACGAAGTCGTACACGACGCGCCGCTCGCAACCCATGATGAGGTCGAGATTGCGCAGACCGACGTCGAAGTCGATGACCGCGACCTTCTTGCCGCGCTTGGCGAGGCCCGAGGCGATGCTGGCACTGGTCGTGGTCTTGCCCACGCCGCCTTTGCCCGAGGTAACTACGATGATCTCAGCCAACGTGGCGTTCTCCAGAAAATGTAAAGTGGGATGTCATGCAAGCTCCGCGATGCGCAGCTTGTCGTCTTCGAGCCAGACCTGCACCGCCTTGCCGCGCAGGTCCTTGGGAATTTCCTCGAGCACCTGATAGTGCCCGGCGATGGCCACGAGTTCGGCGTGGAATTCGCGACAGAAGATGCGCGCCTTGACATCGCCTTGCGCACCGGCAAGCGCGCGGCCGCGCAGCGTGCCGTAGACGTGCACGGAACCATCGGCGATCACTTCCGCACCGGCGCCGACGGTGGCGCAGACGGTGAGATCGCGTGCCTGGGCATAGACCTGCTGGCCGGAACGCACCGGGGTGGTGTGGACCAGACCCGGTACGGCACGCGGCGCGGAAGGTGCCTCAGGCGCTGGCGCCACCACGGGTTCGGATCGGGACAACGCGACCGGCTCAGGTGCAGCCTTGAGTGTCGTGTCGCCCACGGGTTCGTATTGCGCGCGGAATTTTGCCAGCAACGGCAGGCCGAGCTGGTTCGACAAGGCTTCGATCTCGCTGGTGCCGTAGGCCAAGGCCACCGGCAGTACGCCCGCCGCGCGCAACCCGGTCAGCAATGCGCGGGCCGTGTCGATATCGGGCGTGCGGCTCAGACCGCCGAAGTCCACCACCACCGCCGCACGCGCAAAAAGTTTCGGCGCACGCTCGACGCGTTCGCGCATCTCCGCGACCAGGCGTTCGACGTCGAGAGTGCGAACGCGCAGGTTCGCGATGCCGACCTGTCCGATCTTGAGTTCACCGGCTTGTTCGAAGCCGGGTAGCGCCGCTGACATTCGCTCAGGTACCTGTCGCGAGTTGCGGCGTATGCGCGGAGCGCGCACGCGACGTCAGCCACGGCACGTCGGGAAGGGCGGCGTCCGGGTCGCGCAGATACGTCTCGCGTACCCACGGATAACTGACCAGTTCCTTCGCGAGCATCGACACGCGGCGCTTGGTTTCCGGCATTACCTGTTGCCCGACTTCCTGGAAACCATAGGTGCCGTGGAACAGCACCGCGACGTCGTTGCGCGGTTCCAGGAACACCTCGCAAGCCAGTTGTGGGGCGCGCACTTCGGCGAAGCTCTGCACGTCGGCATAGAACACGCGGCCGAGACCGGCGCCGCGGCGCGAACTCGCCACCACGACGCGGTCGATGTAAACGAATGCTGGGTAGCGCTCGCGGAACCAATGATAGTTGCTGCTCTGGTACGGACCATCCTGGTCGAACGCGATCAGGAATCCGGCCAGGTGGCCATCGACTTCCGCTACCCGAAAGTAGGTCGCGTGATCGAAGAAGAAGCGGGCCTGGGTTGCATCCAGCGGCAGGATCGTGTGACCCGCGGCGTTGTTCAAGGCAAGTACGGAATCCAGCTCGTGCTCGCGCACGTCGCGGATAGAAATCGACATTCCCGTCTCCGAGGGTTCAGGCGGGACACCGGCGACCGGTTCCCGAATGGGGCGAATTATCGCATGAAGCGATTGGGGTGGTGGATTAGGAAATGGTTAATCCGTCACGTCGCCCAGGCTGGCCTGTGAGACGGCAATCTTGCGTTGACGTAGAGTGACAAGGCGTCCTGGGGGGGATTGATACATGCGCGCGAGCAGGCAGGGATTGTGGTTGGCCTTGGTCGTCATGCTGGGTGCGGCGCCAGGACTGCGAGCGCAAACCGCGGATCGACCGATCATTTTCGTGGCACAGGTACCGACCGCAAGCGATTTCGGCAACGCGTTCGCGACGTTCGGCAGCCATGGCACCAGCATGGACGAGGTCCAGCGCGGTGGAGACCTGATGATCCGCTATCCCGACGGCACGCTGCGCAATCTCACGCGCGAAGCCGGTTTCGGTA
>JBKJTK010000035.1:0-10942 GCA_046590875.1 Chiayiivirga sp. | reverse complement strand
CTCGGTGACGCGCCAGGGCGACGTGCTCGCCGTGGCCGCCTTCGTGTTCGATCGCGCTGGCCAGCCGACGTGGGCCCTGGGCGTCGGCAATGCGACTGCCACTGAACTTCCCATGCTGGGCTTCCGGGCGCCCCAAGGGTGTCCCGGCTGCGCCGGTACTTCTGCGCCATCGTCGAATGCGATCGGGACACTGCGCTTCGAGGTGCACGACGATGTTGGCGCAAGCGGTCGCATCGAACTGGTTGACACCCTCGTCGACTGGCGTTTCGAGTCCCTGGAACTGCGTCGATTGAGCGAGTCCCCGACGATGGCCGACGGCGCTCCGCGTCCGTAGGCGTGCCTGGCGCGGCGTAGCATTCCGTGGCCGCGGTCGCAACCGCGACAGCGCGTGGATCGGATGGGACAATAGGCGGCCCGCGCTCGCGGGCGCCGCCGTTTTCCTCCTTTCGACGATTACCCATGACGACGCCGACCCGCCGCGACCTCGCCAACGCCATCCGTTTCCTTGCGGCGGATGCCGTTGAAGCTGCAAAGAGCGGCCATCCGGGCATGCCGATGGGCATGGCCGATATCGCCGAAGTGCTGTGGAACGATCACTACCGCCACAATCCGGAGAATCCGTCGTGGTTCAATCGCGATCGCTTTGTGCTGTCCAATGGCCATGGTTCGATGCTGCACTACGCGCTGTTGCATCTGTCGGGCTACGACCTACCGCTGGATGAATTGAAGCGTTTTCGGCAGTTGCACTCCAAGACCGCCGGTCACCCGGAGCGCCACGAGACGCCGGGCGTGGAAACGACGACCGGGCCGCTGGGACAAGGTCTCGCAAACGCGGTCGGCTTCGCGCTTGCAGAGAAGGTGTTGGCGCGTCGCTTCAATCGGCCCGAGTTTCCGATTGTCGATCACACCACGTGGGTTTTCCTCGGCGACGGTTGCCTGATGGAAGGCATCTCGCACGAAGTGTGCTCGCTTGCCGGCACGCTCAAGCTCGGCAAGCTGATCGCGTTCTACGACGACAACAACATCTCGATCGACGGCGAAGTGCACGGCTGGTTCACCGACGACACGCCGCAGCGTTTCGAGGCCTACGGCTGGCAGGTGATTCGCAAGGTCGATGGGCACGATCCTGTCGAGATCGAACAAGCCATACGTACGGCGCAGGCAGAAATCGCAAGGCCGACGTTGATTTGTTGCAAGACCGTGATCGGATACGGCGCGCCGACCAAGGCGGGCAAGGAATCCAGCCACGGTGCACCGCTGGGCAAGGACGAAGTCGCCGGCGCTCGCGCCGCGTTGAACTGGCCGCATGCGCCGTTCGAGATTCCTGAAGACATTCGCGCCGGTTGGAGTGCCAGCGCGGCCGGTGCCGAGCGCGAGTCACAGTGGAATCGTCTTTTCGAGGCCTACGCGCAGCAGCATCCGGAGCCTGCAGCCGAACTGCTGCGCCGCTCGCGAGGCGAGCTTCCGGAGGATTGGGAGGAGACCAGCGCCGCCTATGTGCGCAAGCTGCAAGTCGATGGACTCACCATCGCCTCGCGCAAGGCTTCGCAGATGGCGCTCGACGCCTTCGGTCCGCGGCTGCCGGAATTGATCGGCGGCTCCGCCGATCTCGCCCATTCCAATCTCACGTTGTGGAAAGGTTCCAAGGACGTCAAGGCCGAAGATCCGGACGCAAACTACATCTACTTCGGCGTGCGCGAATTCGGCATGACCGCAATCGCGAACGGCCTCGCGCTGCACGGCGGCTTCGTGCCTTATGACGCGACATTTCTCGTGTTCTCAGACTATTCGCGCAATGCGCTACGGATGAGCGCGCTGATTCCGGCGAACACGATCCACGTCTTCACCCACGACTCGATCGGTCTGGGCGAGGACGGCCCCACCCACCAACCGATCGAGCACCTCGCGAGCCTGCGCTACATCCCGAACAACCACGTCTGGCGGCCCTGCGATGCCGTCGAGAGTGCGGTCGCGTGGAAGCGCGCAATCGAGCGCCGAGACGGGCCGAGCTGCCTGATCTTCAGCCGGCAGAATCTCCAGCATCAACACCGCACGGACGAGCAGGTGGGCGATATCGCGCGCGGCGGCTATGTGCTACTGGATTCGCCCGACGCGACGTTCGATCTGGTGTTGATCGCTACCGGTTCCGAAGTAGAACTTGCGATGCAGTCGGCTCGGGTGTTGATGGGTGAAGGCCGCAAGGTGCGCGTGGTGTCGATGCCGTGTCCGAACGTGTTCGATGCGCAGCCGATCGAATGGCGCGAAGGCGTGCTGCCATCGTGGTGTCGCAAGCGGGTCGCGATTGAGGCTGGCGTGACGGACTACTGGCGCAAGTACGTCGGGCTCGATGGCGCGGTGATCGGCATCGATACGTTTGGCGCGTCGGCGCCGGCGGAGAAGTTGTTCCCGCATTTTGGTTTTACCATCGACCGTATCGTCGCGGCGGCGAAGGCGCTGTAGGCATTTCGACTCCCTCCCCTGCGAATCCAGGGGATGGTTGGGGAGGGGTCGCTCTTTGTCGAGACACCTCGACAAGAGCCTTACCCCCTCCCAACCGTCCGGCCCTCAGGCGCAGCCTTCGGGCGTTCTTTGGGCCGCGAGCCAATGGCTCGCAAGCGGCCCGCATCACCCCCCCTGCAAGCAGGGGGAGGGGCCGCACACGACGTCACTAGATGTTCGCGCCCGACTTGGCCAACGCCAGGGCCACGAGCCGGGCGTTGAGACGCTCGCGCAAGTTGCGTGGCGCATCGAGCGCCATGCGCTGCAAGCCCTCGCGGTCCAACCCAGTATCGGCATGCAAGGCAGCCAACAACGTGCGCACCATCCCCCCACGCGTCGCCGTTGCACGCTTCAACCACCCCAATGCCTTCACCAGCCGCTGCTCGACCTCCGTGAAGTCGCTGCCCAACGGATAGTCCGGTAGCAAGCCTTCGCGACGGAAGGGCGCAAGCGTCGCGGACAGATGCTCAGCGGTGTTGCGCTGCGCCGACGCGGGCAGTGCAAACTCGCTCCGTAGTTTCCCATTGCGCCGAGCAGTCGCAAGCAAGCTGTTCTGGAACGCGGCGTCGGTGACACCCAGCATCGCGGTGACACAATCCTCGTCGCAGGCATCGCGCAGGTCGGCGACGCCGTATTCGGTGATGGCGACGTCACGCAGGTGGCGCGGGATCGTGGTGTGGCCGTAGCTCCACACCACATTCGACTGCAGCTTTCCATTCGCCTCGCGCGTGGCGCGCAGCATCAGCACCGAGCGCGCGTCACGAAGCGTCTGCGCCATCGCGACGAAGTTGTATTGACCGCCGACGCCCGAGACAACTTGGCCGGAATCCAGTCCGTCCGAGGTCGCGGCGCCCAACGCGTTCATCATCATGCAGGTGTTGAAGAAGCGCGCATCGCGACGTTGCAGGCGCTCCAGCGTTTCGTTGCCGCCGTAGAGTTCGTTGATATGCGAAATGCGGGTGATGCCGATGCCCTGTGCACGGTCAGGCGAAAGCTCACGCAGCCAACGATAGAAATCGGTTGAACCGAGCCAGAATCCACCATGCAGGAACTGGCCTTCGCGTGCCAGACGTTCACGATCCTCCGCGGTCGCCGTGCCAGAGGCATCGCGTCGCATCACTTCGACATCATCGACCACGCGACGGGTGAGGATGCCGGCCTCGACCAGATGCATGAAGCCATCCATCACCATTTCGCTGGCGCCATACAAGCCAAGGGCGAACGGATCGAGACCGCCATTTTTTGCTACCAGAGCCGATGACGCCACTTCCGGCCACAAGCCACGCAGCAAACGAAGGTAATCCTCATTGCGCGTGTGGCGCAGGATCAGCGCATGGCAGAGCGCATCCGACAATGCCCCAATGCCGATCTGCAGCGTGCCGCCGTCCTTCACCAGCGCGCTGGCATACAGGCCAATGGCATATTCGGCCTCCGTCACCGGCGCGCGCGGTAGCGCGAAAAGCGTCGGTGCGGGACCGGGCAGTTCCAGCACCGCATCGAAGTAGTCCGCGGGTACGCAGGCGCCGCCTTCGAGGAAGGGCAGGTCGGGGTGCACCTCGGCAATCAGCAGCGGTCGCGCCCCACCGATGCGCGCCACCTCGTCCAGCAAGTCGAGCGTGAGATCGGGATTGCAGCTCAGGCTAAGCCTGGTTCCGTCCGGCGAGCGCGCCACCAATTGCACCAAGGCATTCACGCCGCGCGCCGCGACCGCGCGCGCCACATGGGTGTAGTTGAGGCTGGCATAGCGTCGCTGCGCATCGGGCTTGCCAAGCAGGGCGCCGGATTGCAGGTAGAACTCTTCGACCTCGATATGCGCGGGTAGCGCGCCGCGTCGTTGCGCGACCGCGTAGTCCAGCGCTGGAAAGTCCGTACCGAAGTGGCGCGCGACAAAGGGATCGAGGAAGCGGCGTTCCAGATCGGATTGCGCACGGGGTGGCGTGAGCGACAGCGCGGTCAGGAGCTGCAGCCGTCGCTTCGGATCGCGCTCGGCATCGCGGTAGATCGCGTTCAACAAGCGATGCGGTTTGCCCAGGCCGAGCGGCGCAGCCAGCACGACATGCCCCGGTACGCGTTGGCGCAGCAGGACGAGGGCATCCTCAAGACGGGTCAATCGGAGCGGCATCGGGACAGTATCGCATTGCCTCCGGCGATCTTCGTCGCGGGGCTTGACAGGCATCCGTTTACGGACGTAATCTTTAACTACGATTACAGACGTAAGCGCAAGCGAGGACCGATCCATGCAGATCAGCGAAGCCGAAAGTGTGGTGATGGAAGCGCTGTGGCGGCGCAGTCCGCAAGGCGCCGATGACGTGGTGGCGGCCCTGGCGGAAGCCCACGAATGGCAAGAGGCCACGATCAAGACCCTGCTCAACCGCCTGCTCAACAAGGGCGCGGTGGAAGCGGTCAAGGACGGTCGGCGATATCTGTATTCGCCCGTGCTCAAGCGCGAGGACTGGCTGATGCGCGAGAGCAAGGGCCTGCTGGATCGTTTGTTCGGTGGCCGAGTTGCGCCGCTGGTTGCGCACTTCTCCGAGCAGCGCAAGCTGACGAAGAAGGATCTCGCAGACCTCAAGAAGCTGATCGAGGAGATCGAACATGATCGTTGAGATTTTCGCCTTGCTGATCGAAACCACGCTCGCGACCAGCCTCGCGGCGGTGCTCGTTTTGCTGATGCGGCGACCGTGGCGACGCATGGTAGGCGCGCGTGGCGCCTATGCGCTGTGGCTGTTGCTGCCGATCGCTGGCCTCGGCGTGATCCTGCCGGCGCGCACGGTTACGCTGGCAATCCCCGGCGCCGGGCCGGTTTCCATCGCGCCGATCCGGACGGTGGCGGCGACGGACATCGCGTCGCCGTTCGACGCGCAACCCCTCCTGCTCACGCTGTGGAGCGCAGGCGTCATCGGACTCGGACTCGCACTGGCCTGCCAGCAACGTCGCTTCCGCCGCGCGCTGGGTCAGCTGCGCACGCGAGACGACGGCAGTTGGCAGGCCGAGCACGTCGACGCGGGGCCGGCCGTGATCGGGCTCTGGCGCGGCCGCATCGTGCTGCCTTCGGATTTCGAGTCGCGCTATACCGAACTCGAACGCGATCTGGTGCTGCGCCACGAACGCGTTCATCTCGCGCGGCGCGACCCGCTCGCCAATCTCGCCGCGGCTGTCTTGCGTTGTCTGTACTGGTTCAATCCGTTGTTGCACTACGCCGTGGGCCGCTTCCGCTTCGACCAGGAACTCGCCGCCGACGCGACCGTCCTTGCTCAAAGACCCGAGGCGCGTCGCTCCTACGCCGACGCCATGCTCAAGACCCAATTGATGCTTGATCCCCCGCCGCTCGGTTGCCACTGGCAATCGGCGCATCCCTTGAAGGAGAGAATCGCGATGTTGAAGCAACCCTTGCCCGGAGCCGTGCGCCTTGCCGCGGGATTCGTTTTTGCCTTGCTACTGTCGGCGGCGACCGGTTATGCGGCCTGGGCTGCGCAACCGGCGCAGACCGTGATGGCCGATGCTGGTGAAGATCAAGGCGTCGCAATGGTGCATCTGATTCGCGACGGGCAACGCGTCAGGAGTGCGCGCCTCAGCGGAACAATCGGCGCACAACTTGGCATTGACGACGGCGACGTGAAGATGCGATTTAGCTTCGAAGAGTTGAACCCGTCGGACGTGCTCGTCTCCGGCGAATTCACCCGCGGCGAGGAAGTCCTCGGACGCCCGATCCTGCGCATCAAGCGCGGGAGCAAGGGCGTGGTCGGGATCGGCAAGATGCGTGACGATGGAATGCCGGAACTAGGTGCGGAGTTCGTCATCCCTGGCGAAATCGATGCTTCCCCCATCACCAACGGGCTGGACATCGCCGTGGCGATGGGGAAGCCGATCACGCTGCGCGGCGCAGGCGTCGATCTGCGCGACGCCGTGACGCAGGTGCTGGCGAGTCAGGGTATGACGCTCACTAACCCGGAGCTGTTGCCTGCCGGAGGAGATCGGGTTGAGTTCAACTTTAACGAAACGCCGTTGATGATTGTAGTGACGAAACTGGTGGAGGGCACCGGACTTGAGCTGGTGGCGAATGCTGGCGGCAAGGTGACACTGATGAAGAAGGACGGATTCGTTGCGGAAGGTGACTCCGCACAACTCGCAACGGAGCTGTGGGAGGAGCGCCGCATGAATCCGCCGCGCTATCCCCTGAGCGCCATCAAGGGCGGTGCGCAGGGCAAGGTTGTGCTCAACGTCATGGTCGGAAGGGACGGAAAGGCGTTGCAAGTGGAGCTGGACCAGAAGGAAAGCACGCCGAACATCGACGCCAAGTTGGTTGCTGCCGCACGCGAAGCGGCAATAAACTGGACTTTCGCGCCCGCGAAGGATGACCGCGGCAAGGCTGTCGAAGGCTGGGTTTCGGTGCCGGTTACGTTCTCGCTCAGCGAAGACGAGGCGCCCTCCGCGCAGGCATCGCCGCTACCGGTGCCGCGTCTGGTCGCGGTTGACGAAGCCCACAGCGGGCTGCCGACCTACCGCCGCATCTCGCCACCCAAGTATCCCAAGACGGCCATCGAGGAAAAGCGCGAGGGCAAGGTGCTGTTGCGCGTTCTGGTCGGAGCGGACGGCGCGGTGCAGCAGGTCGAAATCGAAGCGACGTCGGGCTCGTCCGACCTGGACGAAGCCGCCAAGGCGTCCGTGCGCAAGTGGGCGTTCAATGCCGCGAATGATGGCTACAAGGACGTGGCGACCTGGGTCGGAATTCCGATCGATTTCTCGCTCGACGATGTTCCGTCTCCGGGCGCGGACGCTCCCGGCGCACTGGAGGAAATCTACGTGCGGCCAGCGTCATCGACGAGCCAGGTTGCACCGCAGTCGGGATGGAACTTCGGTTGGACTGACCAGGCCTCTGGCAAGCTGGGCTGGGTCGAATCGAGCGATCAGTGCTGATCGAAGCAGCGCCGCCATCGCAACGAGAAACTACGCCAGCAACAACTTCCCCGCCGCAATCAGCAACACCCCGCACAGCGCGTAGCGCAGTCCCTTGATTGGCAGCCACTTCAACCCGAATTGGGTGCCGAGCACCGCGCCGAGCGCAACGACGCCAAGCCACATGGGTAGCGCCTGCGGTAGCGCGCCGGTGGCGTTCCACAAGCCGATCAATCCGGCGAGCGAATTGATCCAGACGAAGGCGACCGAGAGGCCCGAGGCATCGCGGGTACGGGCCCAGTGCGCGAACAGCAGCAGTGGGGTGAGGAAGATCGCGCCGCCGGTGCCGGTGAGACCGGCGAGCACGCCGATCACGCCGCCGACGAACAGTGCCAGTGGCCAGGGAATCGGGCGTGTCGGCACATTCGCATCATCGATCTCGGCGCGTTGTGCGCTGCGGAAAATGCCGGCCGCCGCGACCAACAGGATCACGCCCATCAGCACTTCGTAGGATTCCTTGGGCAGCTTGACTTGCGCCGCGAAATACGCAGCCGGCACCGAGGTCACGACGAAGGGCAGCACGTTGCGCAGGTTGACGTGCCCGCGACGCCAGAATCGCACCAGGCCGATGCCGCCAACCAGCAGGTTGAGCGCGAGCGCGGTGGGGCGCATCTGCTCGGGCGCGAATCCAAGCAGCGCCATCGCCGCGATATAGCCGCTGGCGCCGGCGTGGCCAACCGAGGAGTAGAGCACCGCGACGAGGAAGAACATCGCGGCGAGGAGGAATTCGGTTTCGGTCATGCGGGCAAGGCTAGCCGATGGTCGTTGTTTTGCAATCCCTAAAACCGGTCCAGCGGAATCTTCAAATACCGCACACCGTTGTCTCCAGGTTCCGGCAAGGCACCGGCGCGCAGGTTGATCTGCAGCGCCGGCAACAGCAATTGCGGCACCGACAGGGTGGCGTCGCGCGCGCAGCGCAGGCGCGCATAGTCCGACTCGGACACGCCCTCGCGCACGTGGATGTTGTCGCGTTTCTGTGCGCCGACGCTGGATTCGCACCGCGCTTCGCGACCGCCGGGCCCGTAGTCGTGACAGACGAACAGGCGGGTGGCGTCGGGCAATTCGTACAAACGTTGAATCGAGCGAAACAGCTGCAAGGCATCGCCACCGGGAAAATCGCAACGCGCGGTGCCGCTGTCGGGCAGGAATAGCGAGTCGCCGCTGAACAGCGCATCGCCGATCAGATAACTGACGCCATCGGCGGTGTGACCTGGCGTGGCGATCACGCGGGCTTCGATCGCTCCGATGTCGAAGCGCTCATCGTCGCGGAACAAGTGATCGAATTGCGAACCGTCCGGGACGAAACCTGCGCCTAGATCGAACAATGGCGCGAAGTGGCGTTGTACCTCGCGGATGCCGGTACCGATCGCGACACAGGCCTCGGGCCGCTGCGACTTCAACCAGTGCGCCGCCGTCAGGTGGTCGGCGTGCGCGTGGGTTTCCAGAATCCAACGCAGGGTGTAACCATGTTTGTCCAGAATTTCGAGCACAGCGGCCGCGGTCTGGTGCGACGTGCGCCCCGAGGCTGAATCGAAATCCAGCACCGGATCGACAATCGCAGCCTCGCCCCCCACCGCGTCGGCAATGACGTAGGACCAGGTGCCGCTGGGCTGGTGATGGAACGGATGCACGTGGGGTGACATGAGGGCTAGCTGGGAATCCTGCGGTGGTCCTAGACTACGCGCTCGACGTATCGCGTCCAGCCCGATGCATGGCTCGGCAGGTGCAGCGCCACTAATCTTGCGAAATTGGGATTGTATGAGCAACGCCACCCAACCCATGCCCGTGCTGCGCACGCCGCGTCCCGGCTTGTGTGCTTGCGGACAGCCCGGTTCCAGCGCGTGGGTACCACTGTCGCGTTCCGGCGTCCGGACGGTGGTGAACCTGCGCCCGGCCGCGGAAGTGCCGGATCGCGATGAGGCGCAGGAAGTCCGCGACGCCGGGTTGGCTTACGTGCACATCCCGATCGCTGGCCCCGAAGCATTGACGCGAGAGGCCGCACAAATGTTGCAGCAGGTATTGTTGACGGCCCTGCCAACCGTGCTGGTGCATTGTTCCAGCGCAAATCGCGCCGGCTCCTTGATCGCATTGGCCGACGCCTGGTTCGGCAGCCGCGATATCGAAAACGCGCTGGCGCTGGGTCGCGATGCGGGTATGAGCAGTTGGGAACCCACGGTGCGTGCCCTTCTGTTCGCGACGCCCGGCTAAGCAGCGATCATCAATGCCGGTGGGCATTGCCCAGCACGGTCTCGATCACCTGCGCCAGATGGACCGACGCCACTCTCACGCGCGCCTCGGCCAAGGGTCGCGCGTGTTGCAGATAGTTGACGGAAAGCTTGCCGGGGCGCGGTGGATAGAAACCCTCGGCATTGGTGAGCGAACAGGAAACCTCGGCCCAGCGCGCCGCATCGGCGGATACGAAGGGCACCCGCGAGGCTCGCGGCAGTTGCACCTGAAGACGCTGCGCGTGTCGATCAACGAGTTCGCCGACCTCGGCGAGGATGAAATAGTCCCAGACCGAATGCAGGTTGGTGGCTTCGGGGGCGCGACCCGGACGCCGCAGGTTGATCTGGAACTCGTTACCGCCCTCGTCCAGCCGATGGCCCGCATGCAGCGGCTGATGCACATCACCGACGAAGTGAACCAGGAATTTGAGCGCCTCGGCACGCTCCATGCGCGAGAGGGCGGTGTCGCCAAGCTTGCGCGCATAACGCTGGATCGCGCCGACCACGCAGACCTCGTCGCGGCAGTCACGCGTCGCATCAAAACGACAGGCGCGATCATGGATATTGACGTAGTGCAGCGGCACGCTCCATTGATGCGCTGGCAAATTGCGCAAGTCGTCGGCCCAGATTGCAACTCCGGCGAGACTGGGGTCGAGCTCGTCATGCAGCAACTGACGCACTAGCGTCAGCGTGCGGGGGGAAAGCTGGCGCTCGGCCAGTTCGCCGATCAGACGATGCCCCCGTTCGCTCCAGGCATGCGACGCTTCGGTGCCGAGGGCGAGCAGCAGCAGGGCGGCAATGGTTCGGAACATGGACGCATGGCACCATCGAACAAGGTGCCAGCGTAACCCGGGAACCCACTGATCTCATCCCGGCGACGGCGGCTCCGGTCGAAACGCGCTCTTCTGCCCCTGCGCAGGGGGGGGAAGGACGCGATGGGGGTACCCGCCGACTCAACCGCCGACGAATTGCCGCAGCGCCGGATTGCCGGTTTCCTCGCAATGCCAGAAGCCCAGTCGCGTGAGGTCGGCCTCGAATTCCGCATCGCGCCCGGCGGCGATTTCAAAACCCGCCAGCACCCGACCATAGGCCGCCCCGTGGTTGCGATAGTGGAACAGACTGATATTCCAGCGCGTGCCGAGCGTTTCGAGAAACTGCAGCAGCGCGCCAGGTCGCTCGGGGAACTCGAAGCGGAACAGCCGCTCGCGTCCAAGTGTCGGCGCAGGGCCGCCGACAAGATGACGCACATGCAATCGCGCGAC
>JBKJTK010000499.1:0-15943 GCA_046590875.1 Chiayiivirga sp. | reverse complement strand
GCCGCGTTTGTGCGCGGTCACACGCACCACAGGCGAGAAGCGGTGCCAGCGTAACTTTCTCGGCGACCACGCCGCATTACGGTGAAAGCAGTTTCTCGGCGTAGAAGCCGTCGCCGCATGCACCAGCGACCACGGCAGCCCCGCCACCGGCTCCGGTGGTGCCGTCACGCACCCGTTCCGGGAAATCACCCCGCGACCTTCTCCAACTGCCGCACCATCCCCATCAACCCGCCCTGCAGCGCATAGGCGTTGAAGCCGAGCTTGGTCAAGATGAAGGCGGCCGCGGAACTGCGCTCGCCGGTGTTGCAGTAAACGATGTACTTGCCGTCCTTCTTGAACTGCTCGGCCGCGTCCTCGCGCAGGCGGAACAACGGGATGTTGACTGAGCCCTTGATCGCGCGCTGCTCGTGCTCGGTCGGCAATCGTACGTCGACCACGGTTGCGCCCTGGCGCGCCAGCAGCGAGGCCTGACCCGCGGTGAGCCACTCCACGACCGGCGGCTTGAGCACTTCCTCGAACGCTTTCTTGCCCAGCCGCATCAGGCGTCCGTCCTGCATCATCTTCACGGTCGCGTTGCGATGGGTGTTGGAGAGCAGCGCGTCCTCGCCGAAACAGTCGCCCTGCGCCAGGTAGGCCACCACCGCTTCGGCGCCGTCGAGAACCTTGGAAACCGAACAGGCGCCGCCCTTGATCACGTAGAAGTAGTCGGCCACATCGCCCTGCCGGATCACAACCTCGCCCGCCTTCACCGGCACATCTTCGAAACGCTGGAACATGCGCTCGATGTTGCCGGTCGGCATTTTGTGGAAGGCGCGGCTTTGCAGCAGACGGAACACCCAGCGGTTGCCCTCGGGCGTCCCATCGAAGTGCTTGAAGTTCTCGGCCTGCGAGAGCTGGTCCCAGGCGATCACCTTCTCGGTGTAGCGGCGGTCCATGCGCACGATGCGGGCGCCCTCCGAGACCACGGTGGCGGTAAAGCGGCGCGGCTGCGAGTCGCCGATCGGATAGCGGCCCTGGAGCGCTGCGGCGCTGACATTCTTGACCTTGCCGTCGGGATACTCGCCGCTGATCTCGCCTTCGAGTAGATAAAGCGTGTCGCTGTCGATATCGCCGTTGCGGAACAACACCTCGCCGCGAACGTAATCGGCGTTGTTGGCTTCGCTGGCGAGCTGGTCGCGGGTTTCTTGACGCAGGGTTTCGAGCGGGTAAAGCCGGGCCAGATCGCTGCTGTCGACACTCATGCGGGACGCACTCTTGCGGGATTCCCCGCAGTGTAACGGCCTCGGCAGCCGCTGCAACTTGGGGCCAGTCCCGGGGGCCAGCTGCAGTCGCCAGGAAAAGCGAAAGCGACGAGTCCCGATCAACCTAACCCGAAACGAGAAGAGCGCCCCGTAGGACGCTCTTCTGACAACTGGAACTGGCTATTCGCTACTGGAACTGCTCGTGCTCCATGGGTCGCTGCGTGACAACGCCCGCTTCGCGGGCTGCGCTTTCGCCGCATAGGGATGTGCCAGTGTCGCGAGAGGCAGGATGCCGGAAGCGACCGCTACGCTCAGTCGGTCGCTGCGCGACAACGCCCGCTTCGCGGGCTGCGCTTTCGCCGCACAGGGATGTGCCAGTGTCGCGTGAGGCAGGATGCCGGAAGCGACCGCTACGCTCAGTCCAGATCGAGGAAGCTGCGGAGCTGCTCACTGCGCGAAGGATGGCGCAGTTTGCGTAGCGCCTTGGCTTCGATCTGGCGGATGCGCTCGCGGGTCACGTCGAACTGCTTGCCGACTTCTTCCAGGGTGTGGTCGGTGTTCATGTCGATGCCAAAGCGCATGCGCAAAACTTTGGCTTCGCGAGGGGTCAAGCCGGCGAGCACGTCGCGCACGGTCTCCGACAGACCAGTGACGGTCGCGGTTTCCATCGGCGACTCGACATTGGTGTCTTCGATGAAGTCGCCCAGATGCGAATCTTCGTCATCACCAATCGGCGTCTCCATGGAGATCGGCTCTTTCGCAATCTTCATGACCTTGCGGATCTTGTCCTCGGGCATGTCCATCTTCTTCGCCAGTTCTTCCGGCGTGGGCTCGCGCCCCATTTCCTGAAGCATCTGACGGCTGATGCGATTGAGCTTGTTGATCGTCTCGATCATGTGCACCGGAATGCGGATGGTGCGGGCCTGATCAGCGATCGAACGCGTGATGGCCTGGCGGATCCACCACGTCGCGTACGTGGAGAACTTGTAACCGCGGCGGTATTCGAACTTGTCGACCGCCTTCATCAAACCAATATTCCCTTCCTGGATGAGATCCAGAAATTGCAGGCCGCGGTTGGTGTACTTCTTGGCGATGGAGATGACGAGGCGCAGGTTGGCCTCGACCATTTCCTTCTTCGCTTTGCGCGCCTTGGCCTCGCCGATGGCCATGGTGCGGTTGATTTCCTTGATGTCGGGCAGCGAGAGATACAGCGCGCCTTCGATCGAGATCAACTTGGTTTGTTCTGCGCTCACCTCGTCCTTGTGCTCGCGCAGGCCCGAGGCCCACTTCTGCTTGCGACGGATCATCTCGTCGGCCCAGCTCTCGTCGGTCTCGTGGCCGGGAAAGGCGCGCAGGAAGTCCTTGCGCGGCATCTTCGCGTGCCGGGTGCACACGTCCATGATCACGCGCTCGTGACTGCGGATCGCGCTCACGACTTCGCGCAGCTTGCGCACGAAACTGTCGATCTGGATTGCCGGCAGCTTGAGGCGCAGGAACTCGGTCGCCATTTCCTCGCGCAGCTTCACCACTTTCTTGTCGACCGGGCCGACCTTGGCATGGGTCTTCTGGAACTTGAGGTAAAACGACTTGAGCGTCTCCATGCGACGCGCGACCTCGGCCGGATCGGGACCGGTGTCGACCGCCGTCTCCTCTTCCTCGCCGCCCTCGGTGGCCTCTTCCTCGATCTCGACCTCGGCGTCGGGGTCGACCAACACGACAGGCGTCGGTTCCGGCGGTTCCACGTCGGTGAAGCCCTGCACTACCTCGGACAGGCGCTTCTTGCCTTCGACGTGCTGGTCGTATTCCTCCAGCAGCAACTGGATAGACCAGGGGAAACTGGCCAGCGCTGACTGGACCTGATTCAGGCCTTCCTCGATGCGCTTGGCAATCGCGATCTCGCCTTCACGGGTGAGCAGCTCCACCGTGCCCATCTCGCGCATGTACATGCGCACCGGGTCAGTAGTCCGACCAGCCTCGGAATCGAGCGCCGACAGCGCGGCCACGGCTTCTTCGGTCGCGGTCTCGTCATCGCGGGTCGCGGCCGGTGCCGCGTCGGACATCAACAGCGTCTCGGCATCCGGCGCAACCTCGTGCACCTCGATGCCCATGTCGTTGATCATGCCGATGATGTCTTCGATCTGTTCCGGATCGACGATGTCGTTCGGAAGATGATCGTTGACTTCAGCGTAGGTCAGATAGCCCTGTTCGCGGCCCTTGATGATGAGCAGCTTGATCTCGGATTGCTGCTGCTCCTTGTTCTCGATCGCCATGCGGGGGGCCTGAAAGTGGTAAATGGGGGAAAAGAACGCGACAGTTTAGCGGGTTCGAAGGCTTCGCGCTAAGTCATTGTTGGAATTGGGCGTTGGTCCACATCAAGCGGCCCGAAGGATTCTGAATATATAGACGGGGTATCGGGGCCCAACAGGTCGCAATACTGTTCGGTTAAGCATCCCGAAACCCGTTCGCCCTGAGGTATCGAAGCGCGCAGCCTTGAAGTTTCGGGCTGTTGTGGTTCGATACCTCACCACGAACGGTCAATGCGAACAGGACTGCATCAGGACGCGATGCGCGCGATTGGACCCCGGTCGATCGCGGCAGTTCGGGTCCGCGACTCAGGCATTCAGCCAGAACGTCACCGGGCCGTCGTTCACCAGGCTGATCTGCATATATGCGCCAAAGCGACCGGTTTCAACCCGCGCATGCCGGGCGCGGGCAACTTCCACGAGCCGCCCGAACCAGCGTCGGCCGTCTTCCGGGGCTGCCGCGGAGGTAAAGCTCGGCCGCATGCCCTTGCGGGTATTGGCGGCGAGGGTGAACTGGCTGACCAGCAACAGTTGCCCTTCCGTGTCGATCAGCGAGCGGTTCATGCGGCCCTGCCCATCGTCGAAAACGCGGTAGCCCAGCAAGCGCTCGGTCATGCGTTGGACCTGCGGCTCGGCATCCTCGGGCTCGATCGCGACCAGGGCCAACAGGCCGGGGCCGATCTCGCCCACCACCTGATGCTCGACCTCGACCTGGGCCCGGCTGACACGCTGGATCAAAGCAATCATGGTGGGCGTTCCACACGGGGTCCGCAAATGAACGCAAAGGACGCGAATAAAGCAAGCGGTTCCATTTGCGTCTATTCGCGTTCATTTGCGGATAATCGCTTTTCCGAGTCTCGATGCCGCCGATGAATTTCCCCGCACGCATGCTCTACGCCGCGATCTGGCTGGTCGGGCGCTTGCCGTTACGCGCGTTGCATGCGTTGGGCGACACCATTGCGTGGGCAGTGCAAGCAACCCGACGGCGTGAGGTGCAGACGACACGGCGCAATCTCGAACTTGCGTTCCCGCAGCTTTCGCTGCCGCAGCGCGAGGTCTTGCTGCGTGACACCTTGCGCGCCACCGGCCGTACCCTGGCCGAAACCTGCCGCTGCTGGACCCGGCCTGCGCGCGCCAATCTCACCCTGGTGCGGGAAGTCCTCGGGGCGGACCTTCTTGACGCCGCGCAATCGGCGAAGACCGGGGTCATCATTGCGGCGCCGCACCTGGGCAACTGGGAACTGCTGAATCAATGGCTGGCGGCGCGCGCGCCGCTTGCTATCGTCTACCGCCCGCCACGCAAGGTTTGGCTGGAAGACCTGCTACGGCGCGCGCGCGGGCACGCAAACGTGACCCAGGTGCGGGCCGAAGCCGCCGGCGTGCGCGAACTGTTTCGCACCCTGAAGCACGGCGGCAACATCGGTATCCTGCCCGACCAACAGCCCAAGCGCGGCGATGGCGAATTCGCACTGTATTTTGGTGTGAACGCGCTTACGATGACCTTGCTGCCGCGACTGGCGCACAAGACCGGCGCCCGCGTGCTGTTCGGCTGGGCCGAACGTCTGCCTGACAGCGCAGGTTTCCGCGTCCGACTCACGCCCGCGCCCGAGGGGATTGCCGACGCCGATGCGCTGCGCGCGGTCGCCGCGCTCAACGCTGGGGTCGAAGCCTGCGTGCGGCTGGCGCCAGCGCAGTACCAGTGGGGCTACAAACGCTACTCGATTCGCCCGCCCGGCGAGGCCAAACTCTACTGATCGCGTCCCGCCGATCGCGTCACACTCCCCACCAGGCCGCGTCGCCGCTGAGAGCATGGACATTCCTTCCGCACCCACACCGATGGTCAACGATGCCGCCCCAGTCGCCGCCAACGCGTCTTGGGAGCAACTGCATCCCAAGGCGCGCCTGGGCTTGCGCCTGTCCGCCATCCTCGGGTTCGTGCTGCCGTACACGCCGCCAGCGGCCATCTTTCTGATGGCGTGGGATCCACCCGGATTCTCCGCGCTCGCCAAGCTTGGGGTGTTCCTGCTCGGGCTGGCCCTGCTCACGTGGC
The DNA here is from genome assembly GCA_046590875.1 of Chiayiivirga sp. GTDB lineage: Bacteria > Pseudomonadota > Gammaproteobacteria > Xanthomonadales > Xanthomonadaceae > JALCLA01. The sequence goes on along the minus strand of JBKJTK010000499.1, from coordinate 10,349 downwards.
TTGGCTGGCGCTACGGCAACGCTCGCTACGCCCGCACCGAGTTCGCGCTCGATGACTCCGGACTCCGCATCCGCCGCGGCGTGGTCTGGCGTAGCGAAACCCTGGTGCCGCGCTCGCGCGTGCAACATACCGACATCAATCGTGGCCCCTTGGATCGACATTTCGGACTGGCGACGCTGAAGGTTTACACCGCCGGCACGAAGCTGGCTTCGGTCGCGCTTGACGGACTGCCCGAAGCACGCGCGCTTGCGCTGCGGGATGCTTTGGTGAACCTCGATGATGACGCCGTCTGATCAGATCCCCGAACCGACCGCACCGTCATCGGTCGCGGCCCAGATCGCGCTCGGCGCCGGGCGCGAACGTCGCCTGCACCCGTTGTCGTGGCTGTTCGTGCTGCTGGATCAACTGCGCCAGTTTGCGCTGCCGTTGATCGCGTTGCTGTTCTTCGGCCGTGGTGGCGGTGACAACACCTGGGAATGGTTCGGACTGGTCGGTGTCGGCGTGCTCACCCTGCTGGCAGTGGTGCGCTACTTCACCTACCGCTTCCGACTTCAGGGCGACGAGTTGGTGATCCGCTCCGGCGTGCTGCACAAGAACGTGCGCCACATTCCCCTGGCGCGCATCCAGAACGTCGCGCTCAAGCGCAACGTTCTGCATCGGATGTTCGGCGTGGCGGAAGTTCGGCTCGAATCCGCGGTCGGCGGGGTCAGCGCAGAAGCGCAGATGCGGGTGCTGTCGTTGCGCGACGCGCACGCGCTGGAAGTGATGGTGCGATCCCAGGGGGTTGTTTGCGGCGCGGAGGAAGCGGAGACCGAGCCCGAGCACGGCGAATTGCTGCTGACACTGCCGACCGCGGAGCTGATCAGACTCGGATTGACCTCGAACCGCGGCTTGCTGATCGGAGCCGCCGGCTTCGGTGCGTTCAGCCAGTTCGACGGCGACGGCTTCGGCCAGCTGCTCTCCGCCTGGGGCAATTCGATGTTCGGCTTTGCGCGCGATCTGCACTTGGACTGGGCGCAGTGGCTGCTGGCAGCGTTGCTGCTCGCATCGGTGCTGGTGCTGGTGCTGCGCGTGTTCTCCGTGCTGTTGGTGGTGCTGAAGTTCCATGGCTTTCGCCTGAGCGAACTGGATCGACGCCTGAGGGCAGGAAGCCCGAATGGCCGGGAGGACCGGACCGAGAGCGGCCTGAGGGCAGGACGCCCGAATGGACGGGAGGAGAGGACCGAGAGCGTCCTGAGCGTCGAAAGCGGCCTGTTGACCCGCATCCGCAGCCACGCGCCACTGCACAAGATCCAGCACTGGACCGTACGCGAGAGCCTGCTGCAACGCTGGTTCGCACGCCGCAGCCTGAACGTGGAAACCGCCGTGTTGCAGATGGCGAACGAAGCGCAGGCGGTGTCGGAACTGGTGCCCATCGCCTCACCCGCCCGCGTTGACGAATTGCTCGCGCGCTGGCTACCGTGGCTGCAATGGGATGCGATCGAGTGGCAGCCGCTGCATCCGCGCGCCTGGCGGCGGCTGTTGTTCTGGCCGGTCGGGTTCACTGTGCTTGGCAGCGCGTTGTTGTGCCTTCGCTTCGGCCCGCTCGGCCTGCTGGCACTGGCGCTGTTGCCGTGGTGGGTGCTGCGCGCGCGGCACGTTGCGCGGCGTTCGAATTGGGCGGTCACCGACCGCGTGCTGATCCGGCGCAGTGGCTGGCTCGACCGCAAGATCTCGTTTGCCGAAATCGCCAAACTGCAGGGCTTGCAGGTGCTGCAATCGCCGTTCGACCGTCGCCATGGCATGGCGAGCCTGGTCGCCGACACCGCCGGCGCGAATCCGCTCGGCCACCGGCTGGAACTGGACTTCCTGCCCGAAGCCACGGCGCGTGAGTTGTACGCGAGACTGGGGGCGCAGGTCGCGCGCAGCACGCTGCGCTGGTGAGACCCGTCATTCCTTCCAGAACGACGGCGTCAGTAGCACCAGCACGGTGAACACTTCGAGCCGCCCGAGGATCATCGCGAACGAGCAGATCCACACCCCGACGTCGGGCATGTCGCGGAAATGCACCGCTACCACGCCCAGCCCCGGCCCCATGTTGTTGATGCAGGTTGCTACCGCGGAAAATGCGGTGACGATGTCCACGCCGGTGCCGGTGAGCGCCAGGGTCATCGCGAGAAAACTCAGCATGTACAGGGTGATGAAACCGCCCACCGACAGTACGATGCTCTCCGACACGCGCTTGCCGCCCATCTTGACCAGAAACTGGCCCTTGGGATGAACCAGTTGCCTGACCTCACGCACGCCCTGGCGCACCGCCATCACCACGCGCGCCACCTTGATTCCGCCCGCGGTCGAGCCGCTGCAGCCGCCGACGAAGCCGATCATGATCAACAGCAGCGGTGCGAACCCGGGCCACGCCACGAAGCCGGTGGTGGTGAAACCGGTGGTGGTGATATTCGACACGGTCTGGAACAGGGCGTGCCGGAACGCGGTTCCGAAGCCGTCGAAGGTGCCGCTCAGCCACAGGCTCAGCGCGATGACGAAGGCGACGGCGAGCGCGATCAGGGTGTAGGACTTGAGTTCCGAATCGCCCTGATAAGGCGCCATGGTCGCGCGACGCCAGGCCATGTAATGCAGGCCGACGTTGATCCCGCCGAGAAACATGAAGCCGGTGGCGATCGCGTCGATCACGGGGCTGTCCCAGTACGCGAAGCTGGCATCGTGGGTCGAGAAGCCGCCGGTAGCGATCGTTGAAAGCGCGTGGGTAACGGCGTCGAAGAAACTCATTCCTCCTATCCAGTAAGCGAGAGTGCAAAGAACGTTCAAGCCGGCGTAGACCAGCCACAGCGCCTTTGCGGTTTCCGCGATGCGCGGGGTCAGCTTGCTGTCCTTGGTCGGCCCGGTGCTTTCGGCGCGAAACAACTGCATGCCGCCGACTTTCAACATCGGCAGGATCGCCACCGCCAGGATCACGATGCCCATGCCGCCGTAGAAACACAGCGAGTTGCGATAGAACAGCATGCTGCGCGACAGACCATCCAAGCCCACGATAGTGGTGGCGCCTGTTGTGGTGAGCCCCGACATCGACTCGAATACCGCATCGGTGTACGACAGATACGGCGCGGCCAGCATGAAGGGCAAGGCGGCGACCAGCGAGGCCAACACCCACGCCCCGGTGGTGATGAAGAAGCCATCGCGCAGACGCAGTTCGTAGCGCACTCGGCGCACCGGCCACCACATCAGGAACCCCAGCACGGCCGCCGCGAAAAAACTGTCGAAGAAAGCCTGCGTCTCGTTGCGCTCGTCCAGCGCCAGCGCGATCAGCAACGCCGGCAATGCGAACAGCGAACTCAGCCCGACGATGGCACCGAGGATGCGCTGGATGGCCTGGAAACGCATGCCCGGGGCTCCTAGATCCAGGTCGCGTCGGTGCGGAACAGCGCTTCGACCTGCGGCAGCTGGCGCTTGTCCATCAGGAACACGATCACGTGGTCGTTGGCCTCGATGATGACGTCGTGATGCGCGATCAGCAGCTTCTCGCCGCGCACGATGCCGCCGATGGTGGCGGCGCTCGGCAGCTCCAGTTCCTCCAGCGCGCGCCCGATCACTCGCGACGTGCGGCGGTCGCCGATCGCGACTGCCTCGATCGCCTCCGCCATGCCGCGCCGCAGACTGTGCACGCGGACCATCGTGCCCTGGCGGATGTAGGTCAGGAGCGCACCCAGCGTTACCTGCTGGGGACTCACCGCGATGTCGATGCTGGTGCCCTCGACAAGTTCGGCGTAGGCCTGACGGTTGATCAAAGAGATCACGCGCGGGCACCCCATGCGCTTGGCCAGCATTGCGGAGAGGATGTTGGCCTCGTCATCGTTGGTTAGCGCGCAATAGACGTCGGTCTGGTCGATGTTCTCTTCGCGCAGCAGGTCCTCGTCGGCGCAGTCTCCCACCAGCACGATTGAATTCTGCAGGTTCTCCGCGATGCTTTTGGCGCGCTCGCGCGAGCGCTCGAGAATCTTGACGCTGAACTGCGTCTCCAGCGCCTTCGCCAGCGAGCGCCCGATGTTGCCGCCGCCGGCGATAAACACGCGTCGCACCGGTTTCTCGGCGCGACGCAACTCATTCATCACGGTGCGGATGTCGCGGCGGTCGGCGAGGAAGAACACTTCGTCGTCGACTTCGATCACGGTATTGCCTTGCGGTGTGATTGGCCTGCCGGCGCGGAAGATCGCGGCCACGCGCGCATCGACCTCGCGCGGCAAGTGCTCCCGCAGGGCCTTGATCTGATGTCCGACCAGGGCGCCGCCCGACACCGCGCGCACGGCCACCAGTTGCGCCCGGCCGTCGGCGAAATCCAGCACCTGCAACGCTCCCGGATACTCGATCAGGCGCTGCACGTGCTTGCATACCAGCGCCTCGGGGCTGATCGCCACGTCGATCGACGAGCGGCCCTTCTGGGTCAGTTCCGGGTGCTCCAGATATTCGGTCTCGCGTAAGCGAGCGATCTTGGTCGGCGTCTTGTAAAGCGCGTCGGCGACCTGGCAGGCGATCAGATTCACCTCATCGCTGGAGGTCACCGCGATCATCAGGTCGGCGTCCTCCGCCCCCGCATGCCCCAGCACACTGGGAAGGGACGCATGACCCACGATCGTGCGGATGTCGAGGCGTTCGGACAGCTCGCGCAACCGCGCAGCATCGGTATCGACTACGGTGATGTCGCTGTTCTCCGACGCCAGCGCCGCCGCCACCGAGGCGCCAACCTGGCCTGCTCCAAGTATCAGGATTTTCATGCTTTTCCCCGGCGATTGGCGGTCAGGCGTCTTTCGCGTTCTTGATGTCCACGCCCAGGTCGCGCAGCTTGCGGTAAAGATGCGTGCGCTCCATGCCGGCCATTCTAGCGAGCTTGCCGACGCTGCCACCGACCTCGGAGAGCTGGTGCAGGAGATAGACGCGCTCGAACTGGTCGCGCGCCTCGCGCAGCGGCAGGGAAAAATCGATCGCGTAGCCAGCGTCGGTCGCACCAATGGCCGGCATCGAGCCACTGCCGAGGGCGGCTTCGATTTCCGCCAACGTGACCTCGCCGCTGCCGAGCACGCCCAGACGCTGGATCAAGCCGCGCAATTCCCGCACGTTGCCAGGCCAGGAATGACGTTTCAGGCGTTCGATCGCGGAGGCACCGAAACGGCGCGGCGAAACGCGGTCGCGCGCGGCGAAGAAGTCGGCAAAGTGTGGCAACAGTTCTGTCAGGTCCTCGCTGCGCTCGCGCAGCGTCGGCACTGCGAGCGGCAAAACGTTTAGCTGGAAATACAGCTCGTCACGCAGGCCGCCGGCGGCGCGCTGGGCCTCCAGATCCTGCGCGCTGGCGGCGATCACGCGCACGTCCAGCGGCAATGGATTGCGCCCGCCGACGCGCAGCAATTGGCGTCGTTCCAGCACGCTCGACAGGCGCAGTTGCAGCTCCGCGCCGAGATCGGCGACCTCGTCGAGGAAGACGGTGCCGCCCTGTGCCTGTTCCAGCAATCCGGGCGAGATGCCGTTTTCATTCTCCGCTCCGAACAACGTCGCGGCCGCTTGGTCGTTGGGAATCGCTCCTGCGGCGACCGTGACGAAGGCGGCGTCGCGGCGCGCGCTGCGTGCGTGCAACCAACGCGCCAGCGCTTCCTTGCCGGTGCCAGGTTCACCCCGCAACAGGATCGGTGCCGTGTGGGCCGCCAAGCGATCAAGTTGCGCCCGAAGCGCCCGCATTGCGGCGGAATTGCCGATCGGCTCGAACTGCGTTTGCAGTTGCTGACGCAGTTCGCTGTTGGCTACGCGTAGCCGTTGTGCTTCGAGCGCGCGTTCCAGCGTGATCAGCAGCTTGGCCAGCGCAATGGGTTTCTCGATGAAGTCGTAAGCGCCCAGCCGTGTGGCCTCGACCGCGGTCTCGACGTTGCCGTGGCCCGACATCATCACCACCGGGCAATCGAGTTGGCCCGCGACCGCCCATTCGCGCAACAAGGCGATGCCATCGGTGCCGGGCATCCAGATGTCGAGCAACACCGCGTCGAAACGCTGCTGCGAACGCGCCACGCGGGCGGCCGCGGCATGCTCGGCCACGCTGATCCGATAGCCTTCGTCTTCGAGGATATCGCGCACGGCGGCGCGGATATCGGGCTCGTCGTCAATTACGAGAATGTGCGCGGCAGGCATGAAGCATCCGTTGTTGTTTCGCTACAACAGTCTGAGGCCCGCCTACCGTTGCGGCAAGCTGCTACGGACTGGTTCGATCCCCATTACCGGCACGCGGGCGCGACGGCATCGGCGCGAAACAACCACCAGTCGCGACGATTGGCGCGTCCGGCGTGTTGCGCGCGTTGAGGCTCGATGCAGTCTCCCATCGCTTCTTCCAGCACCAGCACCCAACGCGTTGCCGGTGCTTCGGCCTGCCAGCGGATCGCGTCGCGCAATTGCTCGGCGGGTTCGCGGCGGAAGCCGAAGGTGCGCGCCGGACGATCGGCCTGCAGCAGGTTCTGCTCTTTCCACGCCACCAGGGCGAGTTCGGCTTCGGGTCCGATGCGTTTGCCGACCGCACCCATCAAACCGCGCGCCGAACTGGATTCGTCCAGCAGGGGATACGCGACGAAACCGAACAGCAACCAGACCGCGGACAGGCTCAGCAGCAGCGCCGCGGTCGCGTTCCGCAACCGACCCCAGGCGGCGGCGAGCGCGGCGCATAGTCCGATCATGAGCAACAGCCACCACACGCCATCGGCGTGCGGATCGAGGCCGCGCGCGGCTTCCAGTCGGGTCTCGAAACCCGGCTCGCCCAGCAGCGGCATCGCGCCGCCGACGAGGCCCAGCACGGCCAGCAACAGCACAAACCCCAGCATCAGCCAACGCGGTCCGCGACGCCGCAACAGGCCAGGCAACAACGGCGCCAGCGCAAGGCAGAACATCGGCAGGGCCGGTAGCAGGTAAACGTCGCGTTTGCCGGAGGGAATCGAAAAGAACACCGCGACCGCGACGACCCAGCCCAGCAGCAACAGGTAACGCGGATCGCGCCGCCGCAACCGGCGCCACCACGCCGGCAGTGCCCACGGCAGGGCCAACGCGGCCGGCAACCACATCGTCGCGATCACGCTGAGGAAGTACCACGGCGGTTGATGGTGATGCCACGAACTGCCGTAGCGCTGCGCGGTCTGGCGCAGCAGGATGTTGTCGGCATAGGCGCGCAGGGCGGGATCGTCGCTGCTGCTCACCGCCAACAGCATGGGTACCAGCCACAGCGCGATCGCGAACAGAAATACGCCTACGCCCAGCAGGAACACGCCGGTGTTGGTGCGCTGCACTCCCGGCCACTCTCGCGCCCGTGCAAGCGCCGCCGGCAGGAACATCAGCAGCGCCACCGCCCCGACGCCCTTGGTGATCACGCCCACTCCTGCGGCGAAGAAACCCAGCAACAGCATCGATCGATCCGGACCGCTCAGCAGGTGCCGCAGCAAGCCGTAGATCGACAGCGTGATCAGGAAGGTAATCGTCGGATCAATCTGCGCCTTCTTCGCCTGGAAGGTGAACTGCAACGCGAACAACAACGCATAGCCCGCGATCAGACCGACGCGGCGATTCCACAAGCGACGGCCGAGATCCTGCACCAGCCACAGCGTGCCGAGCGCGCTCAACAGCGACGGCAACAGGAACGCGATCCGCCAAGAACCGGTGAGCAGGTAACTCACCGCCTGCAGCCACATGAACAGCGGAGGTTTGTCCGGATACAGTTCGTCGCCGCGCATCGGGAACAGCCAACGACCCGACTCCACCATCTGTTTGGCGACCAGCACGAAACGCGGCTCGTCCGCGGGCCAGGGATCGCGCAATCCGAGGCCGGCGCCGATCAGCAGCAGCGCAAGGCCGAAAAACACCCACAGATCGCGCCGCGCATCGGAAGTGATCAAGCACATGCGGCTCATCGGGTGACCCTCATCGCATTGCTCATCCGAGGGGCAACCACAACGCGACCCGCGCGCCGCCTTCGGCGCGCGTCGCTGCGGCAAGTCGTCCACCGTGTTCCTGTGCAATCTTCGCCACGATCGCCAGTCCGAGCCCGGTGCCCTTGAGCTTGGTGCTGCGGTAGGGCTCGAACCATTGGTCGTTGAAGCCCAGCGGCAAACCCGGGCCGTTGTCGAGCACCGCCAGTTCGATCCCGTCGTGCCCATTCTCCGATCGCCGCGCGGTGGACAGTTCGATCGTCGCAGCAGTGCGCTCGGCAGTCGCCTCGAATGCATTCTTCAGCAGGTTGTGCAGCACCTGTCGCAGGCGAACGTGATCCGCCTTCAGCGGTGGCAGCGCCGGATCGAATTCGCGCCGCAGTTTCACCCGCACGTCGCTCTCGTACAGATCCAGTACTTCGCCGGCGAGCGCATTCAGATCGAGCGTGGCCAACTGCAGCGTCGGTGGTCGAGCGTAATCGCCAAACGAATTAACCATCGCCTTGAGCGCATCGACCTGCGCCACGATGGTATGGGTGGCGCGATCCAGGATCTCCGCATCGTCGCGGTCCAGCTTCGGCAACACCCGCCGGCGCAAGCGTTCGGCCGCAAGCTGTATCGGCGTAAGCGGGTTCTTGATTTCGTGTGCCAGCCTGCGCGCGACCTCGGCCCAGGCCGCATCGCGGCGGGCGCGGTCAATCACCGTGGTGTCGTCGAACACCGCCACCACGCCGGCGTCGGGCAGGCGTGCGCCGCGTAGCAGCAGCACGCGGCGCCCACCGCTGCCTTGACCGTCGTCGCCTTCGAGCACGATTTCCTCACGCCATTCGCGTGCACCGTCGCGCAAACGCGCCGCCACCGCGTCGAGCAACGGCGCCGCCGCCGGCAGCAGGCGGCGCAGTTCGTCCAGCGGTTTCCCAGCGCATCGAACGATATCGATGCCAAGCAAGCCCTGCGCCGCACCGTTGACGCTGCGCAGATGGGCCTGCGCATCCAGCACCAGCACCCCCGACGACAGTCGCGCCAGCACGGTTTCGAGATAGGCGCGCTGACGCTCGGTCTCATCGCTACTGACGCGCGCGCTGGCGGACGCCTGTTCCAGCTCCCGCGTCATGCGATTGAACGCCTGCACCAGGAAACCGAGTTCATCGTCTTGAGCTTCAGGTAGCTGCGCGTCGTAGTTTCCCTGCGCCACCGCACGTGTGGCACTCGCCAGCCGACCGATCGGAGCGACGAGGCGGCGCGCGAGATCGAACGCCAACAACACTGCGAGCAAGACCGACAACAGCAAGACAAAACTGAGGATCAATACGAAGGCGAACTTGAGTGAATCGCGCAGAAACACTGCCTCGCGTTGACCATGTACCGCGGCTTCGACCCGCTGCGCCAACGCGGCGTAGTCGGCGGGCAAGGCGAACACGCCCTGCAGCACGCGTTCGCCAGCGAGCGCATTGCCGGTTCGCACCAGCACCCGGACGCGCATGCCGGCGGCGTCTCTTTCAGCAGCGGCGTAGCGGCCGCGACTGGCCAGCAGCAGGCTTACGTCTTCCTCCGGTGGCGCCGGCAGCAGCAGCGCCGGGGCGGCCGCCGCGACTGCGCGCACCCGGCCGTCGGGCTCGAACAACACCAGCTGCTGCGCATCAGCGGCATCGAGCGCATTTTCCAGCGCGTTGTCGAGTCCGGGTTCATCGACCCGCGCGAGTTCGACCGCCACGGCATCGACGCGCAGCTGCGCCTGTGCCAAACGTTCGTCGAGGTAGAGTTGGCCGATCGCGAGACCGTCTTCCAGTGCCTGCGCGCTGTTCACTCGCAGCCACGAATCCACCGTCGCGCTTACGAAGCGCACGCCGAAACCGTACACGAGCAGCACCGGCGGCAGCGCCAGCAGCACAAGTAGCAACAACAGGCGACGCGTCAGGCGCGCGCCCGGCACGCCGCGCTTGAGCTGCTGACGCAGGCGCCACAGACGGAGCGCGATGGCGAGCGCGAGCAGCGCCAGCGCCAGCGCCGCCGCCACGAACACGTAGGGATAGAAGCGCGCATTGCCCTCGCCCAGGCCCTCGACATCTGCGGCGAGATAAAGCGAGGCCAGCAGCAGCACGAGCAACGCCAGTGGCGCCACCACGCGGCGCAGCAATCGGGTCAGGCGCGTGAGGAGGGGCTGGGCCATGACACGGAGGGCGATATCAGGCGCCATTCTGCGCGCTCAAAAAAGGCGGGAAAACGCAGCGGCGTGGGCAATGTGGTCAGGTCCAGTGCCACCGTCACGGTACCGCTGCAATCGGCGGCTGGCTCGGCGTCAAGCGGCAGCCGGATGCGGTCGAGCGAAGCCAGCATCGCGCTGCGGCGCGCGAAACTGCGCGCTTGCGACTCACCGACGCGCTGCATCTGGTAGTGCCGGGTGAG
>JBKJTK010000257.1:0-13524 GCA_046590875.1 Chiayiivirga sp. | reverse complement strand
AAGGGCATACGCCTGGGTCGCCGCTGTCCAGCGTTTCGCCTCGGCAATCGGCACAGGCACGTCGGCATAGCGCTTTGAATTTCCGTAGGCAGCGCTCAGTCGCGCCAAGGCTTCTGCATTGGTTGCATCTGCGGCCGTCGCCTGTTCGAGCAACGCGATCGCGCCGGTCACCGATTGCCTCGACGGTAGCTCCAGGAGCGCGACGGCCTCAGCGACCAGCCTGTCGGATTCAGCCCGCGTCGCTGGCGATGGCGCCGCCGATGAAGCGGCGGGAGGACTCGTGGGAATCGCGGCGCAGATGGCGCGCGCATCGCCAGCCGCATCGCGTAGCTGCGCGCTCGGCCGATGCGGACTATCCGCAGACCACGCCGGCTTCGTGTCTGCGTTCGCCACCGCTTCGGTCAGCGCAAAATAGAACCGGTGAAAGTCCGCCTGCGCCTGGAAATCGAGCGGCGTCGACAGGTCGTCTTGCGGCGCGTGATAGCGGTTTTGGTACCAATCGCGATACGCCGCCGCCGCGTCGGTATCCGCCGCATCGAACCCGAACAGAAAGCTCACCGCCGGCACGCCGATCTGCATGAAGGGCCAATGGTCGGTCCGTCGCAGCAGGTTGCGCTCGGGTTCAAGATCGGCGCGCACCTGGATCCCCATCGGCGCCGCGACATCGCGCACTGTCTGCCCCAGAGTGGAGTCTTCCAGCGCCAGCGTTGTCAGGATTTTCAGCGGGTACAGCGGGCGCAATTGATCCAGGTTCAGCACGGCCACAGGCGTCGGCGCCGCCGGCGTTGGATGCGCGGCGAGCCAGCGCGAGCCCCACAAGCCCTTTTCCTCTGCCGTGACCGCGGCGAAGATCACCGGCCGGCGAAAGCCTCGCCCGGCACGCGCATCGGCAAAGCTGATCAAAGTGGCGACGTAGGCTGCATCATCCAGCGCGCCGTTGTAGAGGTTGTCGCCATTCACGGGCCTGCCGTAGCCGTAGCCGTCGAGGTGCGCCATCAGCAGCACCGGCTCGTCGGCGAGCGCCGGGTCCGTGCCTGGCAACACCGCCAGGACATTGGCCGACGTGGACCTCCGCTCCCGTGTCGCGATGCGCGCCTGGAAGCGGGCCGGGAAGTCGAACGCGGGCATCGGCTCGCCGCGTGCACCGCGCGCGAGAATGTCGGCCCCGGCCTGCCCGCTTGCGTTCGCAATCTCGGTGAACGCTGGCGCCGTCAGCCGCAGCGAAGGAATGGATTTTGGCCGCGGCGACTCATCCGCCAACACCACATTCCGCGCATAAGCCAGCGGCCAACGTGGCGGCTCGATGGTGAAGCCCATGTCGTCCACGCGCATCATCGCAACCGCGCCCGCCGCGGTTGCCGCTTCCATCTGCGCGGCAATCAAGGTCTGCCCCGTCCGCCGCGTTCCAAAGCACAGCACTGTCGCTCCGCGGACGCCGGTCATGTCCGGGGGCGCGCAATAGCCGCGGAATACCAGGGGCGCGTCGATGCGCTCAACCATGCCCCAGGTGGGGGTCAGGGAGATCTCGTGCAGAAATCGCAGCGGTCGCGCACTGCCGGCGGAATAGTTCACCGAGAATGACGTGCCTTCCCCAGTGACTTCCACTTCGTGGAAGTTGATGCGCTGGAAATAGCTGCCGTCATCGCCCGCGGGGCGAAGGCCCGCGCGCTCGAATCGATTGGCGGTATAGGCGGCGGCGCGGTCGTAGCCAGGCGAGCCGGTATCTCGGCCCTCCATGTCATCGCCAGCGAGCGCGGCAGTCGTCGCCCACCACGCAGCGGTGTGCGCATCGATGGCGCCGTCGACGATTGCCGGTGCTAACGGCGCCTTTGGAACCGTTACGCAAGCACAGAGAGTTAGAGCGGCGCAGGTGATCGTGACGCTACGTGAGAGGTTCATAAGCGCGAATCACCATCGAAAGACCAGATACAACTCGCGGCGAGTGGGCAACCGATCGATTTCACGCGTCGAGTATCCAACGACGGGTTTGCAGTTTGAACGATCACCACGTGCGCAAGTTTGCAAACTGCAATCTGCCCGACGACCGTCGTAGCTCGGTCAGAGTACTGCAAGGCGTTCAGAAATGCCGTCCTTCATTCCGTAAGAGTTCATGCGGACCATCACGCCACAGCATCATTTTCGTCGTGAGGCGACATCCCAACCATCGTTGGCGCGGCATTGTTCTTTAGCGGACGCTGCCGCGCCGATGAGTCTGGCACGCCTCATGCTAGGAATAATGGCGAAGGGTTTTCGATTGACGGGTCTAGTTAACCCACCGCATGCACCCGAACACGTTGATCGACTGATTTTGAGGCTTGGAAGTAGTCGCTCGGTGCCTTCACAACTTGAAGTGATGCCATTCAACCAGTGATGCAATTGGCGCAGTGATCAGGCGACAGTTCACCCAATCGGCGTTGGCGCCAACACTTGTCCGAGCGAGGAAATCGATATGCAGTGGTTCGTTGCCACAATCGCCGATCGTGCGGCACTTGATGTACTGCTTGATAGAGTCAGAGCCGAACTCGACGAGTGCCGCCAAGGCAACCGTCTCGCGGACGAGGCGCAGGCCTTCCTCGTTGGCGCCGGCTCAGTCGTTCGCATCTATTTAAACGAGCCTGCACGGCGTTGTGTGGGGATGCTCGCGGGATTGGCGCTGATTCCGACCGAGCCGCCCGCAAATCGCGACAGGCTGCGCTCGCTCATTGAACAGTCGAGGTGATGGAACGTGAATCGCAGTGCGCTGCCACCTCACCTCTCCTGCAACCAGGCGCGCGGCGATTGACCGCAAATCTCGGCGAAGGCTCGCGATAGCGCGGTTGCACTGCCGTACCCGAAGTCCGAGGCAATCACCTTCAGCGGTCAACCTGCGGGCAGCCATTGCTGGCAAGACTGATTCGCCCGAAACCCGCCGCCCTCGACCGCCGTCGATCCTCTTCCTGACCCCACCTGTTGATGCGGGAGACGATAGATAGCGGACTCTCGTACTTCAGACTCCGCTACGATGGGCTTCCTGTCGAATGCGCTCGGCGGACTTGTAGGCGGACCAGCCTTGACCGGAACGGACAACGATCTGCAGTCACTGCTTCCACCCGACGAGGACGCACGCCTGGCGTTGTTGGCCTCCTTCTACTTGGACTGCCGGTCAGAGAAGGATCTCGACGACATCGTGCAACTGGTCGTTCGTTTGTGCGATGCGCCCATCGCCACGATTACCTTCGTCGACGAACATCACCAGTGGTTCAAGGCCAAGGTGGGCCTGTCGATCGAACAGACGCCGCGCCAGATCGCTTTTTGTGCCTACACCGTGCAAAGCGATACTCCGCTGATCGTCACCGATGCCCTGCTCGATCCGCGCTTTGCGAACAACCCGCTCGTCATCGGGTCGCCCTACATTCGCTTCTACGCCGGCTTTCCGCTGGTCGCCACGACGGGCTCAGCCGTAGGCACCTTGGCGGTCATGGACATTCGGGCGCGCACGCTTGAGCCGCTCGCACTCCAGGCGCTGCAGGTGCTGGCGACGCAAGTCGTTAAATGGCTGCAGCTTCGCCGAAGCTTGCTCGATCGCGATCAGGTCAATGCCGAGTTGCAACGCGCTCAGGCCGCGTTGAAGTTGGAGGTGAAACGAACGGCGAATGCACTCGCCCGGGTCACGAGCGAGCGCGAGGAGTCCGAACGCCTGTACCAGACCCTGTGGGAGACGACGACCGATGCGGTACTGGTCGTAAACCAGGACAGCGTCATCCGCTTCGCCAGTCCCAGCAGCCTGCGTCTGTTTCAGTACCGTCCCGAGGAATTGGTAGGTAAGGCCCTGGCCCTCATTCAACCGGAACGACTGCGCCAGGCTCACCAAGACGGACTACAGCGCTTTCTTCGAACCCATCAGCGCATGCTCGACTGGAGAGCGACTGAGACTCTAGCGGTGCGCAAGGACGGCACCGAAACCCCGGTGGAGATTGCGTTTTCCCAGCTGGAGCTTGGCGGCAAGCCGTATTTCGTGGGCTTTTTCCGGGATATCACGGAGCGCAAGCACACCGACCGTATGTTGTTCGAGGAAAAGGAACGGGCCCAAGCCACGCTGCGTTCGATTGGCGATGGCGTGATCGTGGTCGATGAAGTCGGCCGAATCAGCTTTCTTAATCCAATGGCGGAGAACCTCACCGGCTGGTCTGCCACCGAGGCCTGCGGTCAAGATCACCACCAGGTTCTAAATTTCGTAACGGTGGAAGGCGAGCGATCGGAACTGTATTGCTCGCCGCCCGATTCCCCGGAACCGCCGGTGCCCTTTGTCGGCCAATCGCTGCTGCAGCGCCGGGATGGTCAGACGCTGTCGGTTGAGGGCACCATCACCCAGCTTCGCGATCGCGACGGGCGCGGTGCCGGCTCGGTCGTGGCAATTCGCGACGTGTCCAAGTGGCGCCAGCTCACTGCCCTACTCTCCCACCAGGCCACCCACGACGCCCTGACTGGACTTGTCAACCGCACCGAGCTCGAGCGCCGTCTGCAAGCCACGATCGATTCTCAGGATCAGGGGCACGTCCACTCGCTGCTGTACCTGGACCTGGACCAGTTCAAGGTCGTCAACGACACCAGCGGCCATGTCGCCGGTGATGCGCTTCTAAAGGAGCTGGCACAGTTGCTGCGTGGCCAGCTTCGACCCCACGACACCCTCGCCCGGCTAGGTGGTGATGAGTTCGGGGTACTGCTGCAGGATTGCCCAGCCGAGCAGGCCTTGGCGATCGCCGACAAGCTCCGCCAAGCAGCTGCCGAGTTTCCCTTTGGCTGGGGCGAGCACTTGTTTCACGTGGGGGTGAGCATCGGCCACGTTTGCTTCCAGAGTGGCGGAACGACGTTGGGCGAGGTGCTGAGCAAGGCCGACGAGGCGTGTTACCTGGCGAAGGACCTAGGCCGCAACCGTGTGCATTCCTACCGAGCAGGAGACGAAGAGCTGGCCCGTAGGCACGGCGAGATGGAATGGGTGGGACCGCTGCGCAAGGCCCTCAAAGAGGGACGGTTCGTGCTCTACGAACAAAAGATCGTCGACCTGGTTGACGATGCGGCGCCGCCGCATTTCGAGATCTTGCTGCGAATGCGCGATGAAGCCGGCGGTCTCGTTCCGCCAATGACCTTCATCCCGGCAGCCGAGCGCTACAGCCTCATGCCGGCGATCGACCGATGGGTGATCTCCGCCGTGGTGGAGGTCCTGGGAACGCGCATCAAGTCAGATAACGGTGCGGTGAATAGTTTGTACGCCATCAATTTGTCGGGCGGTTCGATCACCGACGTGCACCTGTCACAGTTCATCCGCGAACAACTCTTGGCGCACGGCGTGCCCGGTCGCTGCGTGTGCTTCGAGATCACGGAGACGGCGGCGATCGGTAATCTGGCGCACGCCGTCCAGCTCATGGCCGATCTCAAAGGACTGGGCTGTCGCTTTTCGCTGGACGACTTTGGCAGTGGCATGTCCTCCTTTGCGTATCTCAAACGATTGCCCATCGACTTTCTCAAGATTGATGGCGTATTCGTGCGCGATATGGCCACCTATCCAATCGACCGCGCGATGGTTTCCTCGATCCATCAGATCGGCAGCCTTATGGGGCTCAAGACCATCGCCGAGTTTGTCGAGAGCGATGCGATCCTCGCGCAGCTGCGCTCGATGGGCGTGCACTATGGCCAAGGCTTTGCGCTGGCCCCGCCGCAACCGTTCCAAATTTAGGGGCGCGATTGGTACCGAAAGCGCCTGTCGATCACCTCGTTCGAGCGTAAAGTTCGTAGCATCGACGGGTCGAGCTGAGCTCAATGAATGTCCGCCGCGCTCACGCCGAGCCGCTCCGCGTCCGCACCCAGGACCGTGATCATCGCGATCGCCACGGCAGTCCGTAGGCACTCACTCGCCCCGGCTCCCAATTCGGGATCAGCAGCAGCTCGTTGTGCAGCAGGAAGTCGTCGATGTAGACCATGGTACCGCGCGAGTCAATCAGCACCGCGTTGTTGCCGACGGCGCGGACATGGAAGCGCCGGCCCGACCATGGCACAACGCGCATTGCGACGGGACCAAGCCAGCCTGGCGCTGATGGAGCGCGCGTTGCTCGACTTCGATGCGGCCAGCGGCGAGTTGGCCGAATCGCCACAGTCGTTCAAGCCGGAACTCGTTGCGATCATTGGTCACTACCAGCTGCAGGCCGCCCGTGATGCCTCGGAGGTTCGCGCGGCGCTGGTCGCCATGCACCTGGCTGCGCAGCATTTCCAGGTGCACGACGCCGATAAGCAGCTAGGCTGCTATTCCGATGTCCTTACAACGAGCTGCATGAATCCATTCTCGATCCTCCTGCTGGGCCTGGCCATGTCGACCGATGCGTTCGCGGCCGCTTTGGGTCGAGGCGCTGCCATGTCCAGGCCAACTTGGCCGCAGGCGCTTCGCGTCGGCGTGATTTTCGCGGTGGTGGAGACCATCACCCCCGTTGTCGGATGGCTGCTGGGCGCCGCAACCTCGCGCTACATCGAAGCATGGGACCACTGGATTGCCTTCGGCTTGCTCGTCGCACTGGGTGTGCACATGATTTACAAGGCAGTCACCGGCCAGAACGATGGGGAGGGTGAACCCGCCGACCGACAAAGTAGCGTGTGGGCGATCGCACTGACCGGGCTTGCCACGAGTATCGATGCGATGGCGGTGGGCGTCGGTCTGGCCTTCGTGGATGTAAACATCCTCGTCGTGGCTGCAGTGATCGGGCTCTGTACGTTCACGCTGGTCACCCTCGGGGTGATGGCGGGCCGGGCACTGGGCGCGCTCATCGGCAGGCGCGCCGAGATGGGCGGCGGCGTGGTGCTGATTCTGGTGGGCGCGACGATTCTCTACGATCACCTTGGCGCCGCTGCTTAGCAAGGCAACGTCAGAGGTTCTCGCCGCGAGCTAGCCAAGCTACATGCGCTTCGGGCTGGGTCCGTGGCGGTAAGCGCTTGTATTGCTTGAAGCTGGCGAAGGCTCTATACTTCCGCTTCTTTGTACGTCCTGCCCAAGGTTGCCTCCATGAAAGTCCTTTCGTCCCTCAAGTCGGCCAAGTCCCGTCACCGCGACTGCAAGGTCGTGCGTCGTCGCGGCAAGGTCTTCGTGATCTGCAAGAGCAATCCGCGCTTCAAGGCGCGTCAGCGCTGATCCGCCGGGTTCGCTTGGCAGACGACAAAAGGCCGCGTAAGCGGCCTTTTGCTTTTGGAGGGAATGGTGCCGCGTAAGCGGCCTTTTGCTTTTGGTGAGATTGTTGCCGCCTAAGTGGACCTGGGTGGCCGGTACAACTAAAGCCGAGATTCAACGCTGCCGAAAAATACCCAGAGCGCCCGCATCGGTGAATTCCGGGAACACCGCGTCTCTCTCACTGTTGCCGGTTCGTTTGGCAAGCAGTTCGGCGAGCACACTGCGGTAGTCGGTGGTGATCGAAAGGTTGCCGTCCAGCAGATCGACGCTGGCCAGGCCCGGCCATTCGCCGTAAACCTTGCCGCCATTGACGCCGCCGCCAAACGCGAACATCACTCCGCCGATCCCATGGTCGGTTCCCGCCGAACCGTTTTCGTAGGCGCGCCGGCCGAACTCGCTCATGCTCAGCACGGTGATGTTGGCCATGCGCGCGCCAAGATCGATGTTGAAGGCAGCCAAGGTATCGGCGAACTGCTGAAGTAACGGCGTAAGCGCGGCATTGAGCTGGTTGTGATGATCCCAGCCGCCGATATCGACGCAGGCGACCTCCAGCCCGATTCCAGCCTTGATCAGTTGCGCGACTTCTCGCATCTGGCGGCCGAAGGATGTGTTCGGATAGACCGCCCCGTTTTCCACTGCGATACTGCCGGGGTCGGCCTGTTCCAGCACGTCGATCGCGTCGAAGGCCTGCTGCGCGGCGCGGTCGAGATCGTCACTGCCGGTGTACAACAACTTCAACAAGTCAGGCGTCGAGGCAGCGCGACGCGAACGCGTGGTCAGTGCGACGCTATCGATGTTGCTCATGCCGATCACAGGCGCTTCGCCGCGCAACGACGGCGCGACCGCGGTGCCGAGGCCGACGCCCTGGAAGGCCACCGTCGGTCCGATGAATTCCAGATGCCGGTTGAGCCACCCGGAAAATACCGGCTGATGCGCCAGCACACCGCGTTCCATCAACGCCTGCGCGGTGAAATGCGACAGATCGCCGTGCAGACCGCCCGTCGCATGCACGATGGCGAGATCGCCGGAATCAAACAGACTCTTGAGCGCGCCCGCGGCTGGATTCAGACCGAAAAAGCCATCCAGATTGAGCGCCGTGCCCGGCTCGGACCCCGGCTCGGGGATGCGGATGGTTGGGCGCAGCGTCTTGTAGCTCACATCGGCGTAAGGCACGACCGTATTCAGGCCATCCATACCACCACGTTGGAACACACAGACAATCACGTCGCGGCTGCCAGCGCCGCTGCCGAAGGCGAGGCGCGGATGCATAGCAAGTGCGCCGGCACCGAGGGCGGAGAATTTACAGAAGTCGCGTCGATCGAGGTTCATGGCGCGCTCCTAGCGGTACTGAAAATAATCGGAAGCCAACAACGCGCCCGTGAGCGCGACGGTGGCGTATTCGCGCTGAATCTTGCTCAGCGGCGAATCCAAGGGATTGGTGCCGGCGGCGTAGGCGATCAGCGCGCTGCGATCGACCGCGTCAAGTGGCCGGTGCAGTAGACGATCCGCCAATCTGTCAACGAGCTCAGCCGGCGTGCCAGCGGCGCCGGCAAGTGCGCTTTCGTCAATTTGAATCAACGGGGCGTAACGGCCTTCGGCCATGGCCAGGCCGAAGTTCCAGCGATTCAGCAAGGCCGTGGTGTTGAGCCAGTAGTCCTTGCTGTCCGGATAGCCGTCGGGCGATTCCCACTGGAACGGGACCTGTCCCATCGCAGTGAACCGGGCATTGAGCGAGCGCACGAAATCGCCGACCGCGCGCGCGCCGGTAACGCGCAAGGTCGACAACACCAACTCGACGGGACGCTTGTATTTGCGATCAGCCGAGCCCGCGAATTCGGACGAGGTGAACAGCATCCGCAGCAGCGATTTGATGTCGCCGTCAGAGGCGGTGAATTCGGCTGCGAGCTTGTCCACCAGGCTCACCGGCGGATCGTCGGCGACGAAGCGCCGTACCAGCTTGGTCGCTATGAAACGAGCGGTAGACGGATGCGCGGCAAGCTTGTCGAGCACCGCCTCGCCGTCCTCGATACCGCGCCCTGCCGGCATCGCTTCGCCCAGTACGGTCTTGGCACCGCTGTCGTGCCGAGCCAGCGTGAAGGCGAAACCGTCGGCCGCGTTTCGGTTGATGGTCCAGCCGGTGAAGGCCCGGGCGACTTCCCTGACGTCGGTCTCGCTGTAACCGCCGGTGGCGCCGAGGGTATGCAATTCCATAAGTTCGCGCGCGTAGTTTTCGTTCGCGACGCCGACGGCATTGGAGTAGTTGTCGAGATACCAAAGCATGGCCGGGCTGCGCGCGGACGCCTTGAGCAGGTCGCGGAACTTGCCGAGCGCGTGAGGTCGAATCGCCACGCGGTCTTCGAAGCTTTTGAAGTAGCGCACCGGCCCGTCGGGGTGGAACACGCTGAAGTGGTTGCTCCAGAACTCGACCATCACCTCATACAACTGGCGCGGACTGAAGAGCTGGCGCGCAATCGTTGCACCCACCAATTCCGACAACGGCAGCAACTGCTGTGTCTGGTTGGCGCCGTAGGCCACCAGGGCCGGGACGTCGAGCGCAAGAGTCTTGAGCAAGTTCGCGAGCGTCTGCTCCAGGGCAGAATTGTCCAGCGTTTCGGGCGCGAGTTGCTCCGCCAGCACCCCATCGAATCCGAGGCTGCGCGCGCGAGTCCAGTCGGCTTCGCGAATACCGAAGCTGGTGCGGTTCAGCAGTAGTGCCAGCGGTTCGGGGGAGGGTAAGGCCTTGGCGTTCGATCCGCTCAAGCCATCACCACGCAACAAACTGCGACGTAATGTCGATGCCATGGAACCCCTCCTCGCCTGCGCAAACCCGGTTGTCCTGCTGTAACGCAGCCCCACCGAAACGGTTGACAGCCTCCGCCTGCCTGTCCGCGGCCAGCGGTTCTGCGACATAATGCGCCGAGATTCGACCCCCTGCCCTCAACATTCCGGGAGGCGCCATGAACCGCAGGTTTGCCACGTCCGTACTCGCCGCTGCCGTCCTTGCTGTCGGCGCCACGGTCATCCCGAGCACCAGTCGCGCCGATACCTTGCTGATCGAGCGGGTGGAGGCAGAGCAGAGCTTGCCATTGCCCGTTCGGGGACAGTCGATGAATGCTATCGAGGCCCGCTACGGAGCGCCGGAGCAACGGCTCGATCCCCGCGGCGGCCAGAATTCGAAATGGCCGGTGATCAATCGCTGGGTGTATCCGTCGTTCATCGTCTACTTCGAGCACTCTCACGTCATCGACGTAGTGGCACGCAAGGCCACGGTGGGCGAAATCGGCCCCAAACCGGCCCAGTAATCGCATGAGCCAGTGGCGCTTTCCCGCCGAGTGGGAACGACAATCGGCGATTCTGCTGGCATGGCCGCACGAAGGCACCGACTGGGCCGAGCGACTGGCCGGAGTCGAGGAAACCTACGTGGCGCTGATCGCCGCGATTACCCGCTTTCAGCACGCGGTGGTGTGTGTCGCGGACGCCGATTTGCAAACCTACGCCGAGGCACGGCTGCGGTCTGCGCGGGTCAACATGGACCGCGTGCGCTTCGTCGAAGTCGAGTACGACGACACCTGGTTACGCGATTCCGGGCCGATCACCCTGACCTCATCTCCTTCTCCCCCGCTTTTGGGGGAGAACGGGCCGAATGCGGATGAGGGGGACGCCTTTCGCCTTCTCGATTTCCAGTTCACCGGCTGGGGCGGCAAGTTCGAGGCGAGCCTCGACAATCTGCTGATCGAGGCCTTGCTCGGGAAGAAGTTGTTTCTCAACAATACTCGACAAGCAATTGATTTTGCGTTGGAAGGCGGAGCGATCGAAACCGATGGCGAGGGCACGCTGCTGACTACGTGGCGCTGCCTCCACGAGCGCCATCCGCAGGCATCGCAAGCTGAACTCAGCGCTAAACTGGCCAGCTGGCTGGCACAGGATCGGGTGTTGTGGTTGCAGCACGGTTATCTGGAAGGCGACGATACCGACGCGCATATCGACACCCTGGCGCGCCTGGCGCCGGACGATGCGATCGTGTTCCAGGGCTGCGACGATCCGGCCGATTCGCATTATGTCGAGCTGCAAAAAATGGCCGATGAGATCGCTGCGCTGCGCACGCGAGCGGGGCGGCAGTACCGATTGTTTCCGTTGCCGTGGCCGCAGCCGATCGTGGATGGCGAACGACGCCTCGCGGCCTCGTATGCAAACTTCCTGATCGTCAACGGCGCGGTGCTGATGCCGGCCTATGACGATCCGGCCGATGCAGCGGCCGCAGCCGTGCTGGCGCAAGCCTTTCCTGATCGCGAGATCGTGCTGGTACCGTGTCGGGCGTTGATCTGGCAGAACGGCAGCCTGCATTGCGTCACCATGCAACTCCCCGAGGGCTTGGTCTGATGGCCGCCGAACGTACGCTGTGCGTGCCGCTGGTGCAGGAATCCAACCACGGCACGACCGAGGCCAATCTGGCCGTGATCGAACGTCGCGTCGCCGAAGCCGCGACGGCAGGCGCGAAACTCGTGTTGCTGCAGGAACTGCACAACGGCGCCTACTTCTGCCAGCACGAATCGGTCGCGGAATTCGACCGCGCCGAGGCCATTCCGGGCCCCAGCACCGAGCGCTTGGCCGCGCTCGCGAAGAAGCACGGCGTCGTACTCGTGGGTTCGCTGTTCGAGCGCCGTGCGGCCGGCCTGTATCACAACACCGCGGTGGTGTTCGAAGCCGATGGCCGCCTGCTCGGCAAATACCGCAAGATGCACATCCCGGACGATCCGGGCTTCTACGAAAAGTTCTATTTCACCCCCGGAGATCTGGGTTTCGAGCCCATTGACACCTCGGTCGGGCGTCTCGGCGTGCAGGTGTGCTGGGATCAGTGGTATCCGGAAGGTGCGCGCTTGATGGCCTTGGCCGGCGCGGAATTGCTGCTCTACCCGACCGCGATCGGCTGGGACCCGGACGACGAAACGGCGGAAAAGGATCGTCAGCGCAACGCCTGGATACTGAGCCATCGGGGTCATGCAGTCGCCAATGGACTGCCCGTGCTGAGTTGCAACCGGGTCGGACTCGAACCATCGCCCCTTGCTTCGGACAAGCATCTTGGTACCAGCGGCATCCGTTTCTGGGGCTCCAGCCACGTGCTCGGGCCGCAAGGCGAATTCCTTGCCGAAGCGAACATCGACACACCGGAAGTCCTGCTGGCCGATGTCGACCTCGCGCGCAGCGAGCAGGTTCGCCGGATCTGGCCGTTCCTGCGCGACCGCCGCATCGACGCCTACGCCGATTTGCTCAAGCGCTATCGCGACTGACGTCTCACCACTCGACAGACGACCACTCGGCAAACCCTCGATGACTGACATCCCCGACGCTACCACCTGCGCCGACCTGCCCGACGCGCTTGCTGGCCAGCCCATCGTCGAGGTCGAACGAGACGGTACCCATTACACCCTGCTCGGTACGGCGCACGTGTCGCGTGCCAGCGTTGCAGCGGTCGAGGCGCTGATTGCGACGTGTGAGTTCGATGCGGTGGCGGTAGAGCTTTGCGAAGGTCGCTACCAGGCGATGCGCGAGCCGGACGCCTTGGCGAAACTCGATCTGTTTCGCGTGATCCGCGAAGGCAAGACCGGCTTGGTCGCGGCGAATCTTGCGCTGTCGGCCTACCAGCGCCGCTTGGCTGAGCAACTCGGCGTCGAGCCGGGCGCGGAGATGCGCGCGGCGATCACGGAGGCGGAAGCACGCGCCACCCCGGTGTGGCGCATCGATCGCGACGTCGGCATCACCCTGCGGCGCACGCATGCGGCAGTCGGTTTCTGGCAGAAGCTCACCCTGAGCGGTGGCCTGATCGCGAGCCTGTTCGCGGATGAAAAGGTAGACGAGGCCGAAATCGAGAAGCTCAAGCAGGGCGACCTGCTGGAAAGCGCGTTCCACGAGTTTGCCAGCCACTCCGAACCGCTGTATCGCGCTTTGATCGCGGAACGCGACCGTTACATGGCAGCAGCACTGCGTCAGCAAGCGGCAAGGGGCGACACCCCGCAGCAAGTGCTCGCGGTGGTCGGTGCGGGGCACCTTCAAGGACTGGCAAAGCACTTGGAGGAAGACCGTGCCGAACCCTTCGGCATACAGGCCGAACTCGACCGTCTGCCGCCGCCGGGTCGCTGGGGCAAATGGGTCGCCCTAGTCCTGACGGTATTCGTGCTTGGTGGCTTCGTCTATGGCTTCAGCCAGGGCGCGGACATCGGTACCGACCTGGTGCTGCGCTGGGTACTGACGACCGGCCTGCTGGGCGCTCTCGGCTGCCTGATCGCAGGCGGGCACCCGCTCAGCATCCTGGGTGCTTTCGTGGCCTCGCCGCTGAC
>JBKJTK010000250.1:0-3988 GCA_046590875.1 Chiayiivirga sp. | reverse complement strand
CAGTTCGCTGGCCTGGACGAAATGCGCGAACTGCTGGTCACCACCGGCGGTGGCAATGGCGGTTCGAGCGCGGCCGCGGGCGCCGCCGCAGCCGTCTCGCGCATCGCCGGCTCGTCGCCGGAAGCAGCCGCAGCGGCAGCGGCGTCGCGCAATGCGGCGGCGGAATCGTCGGGCAGCGGTGCCGCGGGCGGCATGTCAGTACGGCTGCGCGATGTGGCGACGGTCGAGCAGGGATACAAGGAACGCGAAGCCATCATCCGCATGGGCGGCGGTGAAGCGGTTGAGCTGGCGATCTACAAGGAAGGCGATGCCAACACCGTCGCTGCCGCGGATGCACTGCATGCGGCGTTGGAACAACTGAAGGACGATGTCCCTTCCGATGCCACGCTAACCGTGGTCGAGGATCAGGCCATCTTCATCCGCCAAGCGCTGGCTGACGTGCGCACCGATGCGCTGCTGGGCGGTCTGCTTGCGATCCTGCTGATTTTCTTTTTCCTGCGCGATGGCTGGAGTACGTTTGTCATTTCGCTTTCGCTCCCGGTGTCATTGATCGCGACGTTCTTTTTCATGGGCCAGTTCGAGCTGAGCCTCAATGTGATGTCGCTGTCTGGTCTGGCACTAGCCACCGGCCTGGTCGTGGACGATTCGATCGTGGTACTGGAGTCGATCGCCAAGGCACGCGAACGCGGCCTCGGCATCCTTCAAGCGGCGATTGCAGGTACCAAAGAAGTCAGCATGGCGGTGGTCGCTTCAACCCTCACCACGGTCGCAGTGTTCCTGCCGCTGGTCTTCGTGCAGGGCGTGGCGGGTCAGTTGTTCAAGGATCAAGCGCTGACGATCGCGATCGCGATCCTGATGTCGCTGATTGTGTCGCTGACCTTGATTCCGATGCTGTCGGCGTTGAAGGGAACATCAACGCTGGCGTATCCGCCGGAAGCACCGCATCCGAAGACACCATGGCTGCAGTTGCTCGAAGAGTGCATCGGTAGTTTTCTTCTGTGGCCCATGCGCAGATCGTGGCCCATGTGGGCTCGAATTGTGGTCGTACTCTTGCTCCTGCCAGTCAATGTGGTTGCCCTGATGTTCTATCTCCTTTGGCGCGCTCGTTACGCGTTCCTCTGGCCGCTCAGGAGTGCGAACCCCAAGCCCTGGTTGAAGTGGCTACTGTTCGTGGTGTCGATTCCGGTCAAAGTTGCCGTCGTCGCGTTGTGGCCGCTGTATGTGCTGAGTGCGTTGGTGGTAATTGTCGCGCCGCGCGTCTTCTATGGGATGGCATGGTTGGTCACGCGAGTCTGGCGTCTGCTTGGCAAGACGCTGGGCAGGTTCATGATTGGACTTGCCGGAGTGGTGATGAAGCCGTACGACGCTGCTGCAGCGCTATATATCCGTGCGCTTCCGACGGCCTTGACGCGTCCCGCGCTGGTGCTAGTCAGCGCGGTGCTGGCGTTCGCGCTTTCGTTGATGCTGGTACCCGGTCTCGGCACGGATCTGATTCCGCAGCTGGCGCAAGACCGCTTCGAAATGACGTTGAAGTTGCCCCCGGGTACACCGCTGGCAGAAACTGACGCGCTGGTGCAGGCGGTGCAGCGCGCGCACGAAAAAGATGAGGGCATCGCTGCGATCTATGGCGTGAGTGGCAGCGGCACGCGCCTGGATGCCAACCCGACCGAGTCGGGCGAAAATATTGGCAAGCTCACCGTTGTCTTGGAACGTGGCGGCGGCGACGCCGTCGAAGCTGCGGAAATCGAACGCCTGCGCGAAACCATGCAGCAGTATCCCCGGGCGCAGGTGAAGTTCGGCCGCCCGGAAATCTTCAGCTTTTCCACGCCGCTGGAGGTCGAACTACGCGGGCAGGATCTGGGCGAGATCGAAGCCGCCGGAAACAAGCTGGCGGGATTGCTCGCCGATTCCGATCGCTACGCCGACGTCAAATCGACCGTTGCGCAGGGCTTTCCCGAAATCCAGATCCGCTTCGACCAGGAACGCGCCGCGGCGCTGGGTCTGACCTCGCGTCAGATCGCAGACCTCGTCGTGCGCAAGGTACGCGGGGAAGTCGCCACGCGATACAGCTTTCGCGACCGCAAGATCGATGTACTGGTGCGCGCCCAGCAATCCGATCGCGCCTCGGTCGACGACATCCGTCGCCTGATCGTGAATCCGGAAAGCGAACGCCCGGTGACGCTGGAATCGGTCGCCGAAGTTATCGCCACCACCGGTCCGAGCGAGATCAATCGCGTCGACCAGGAACGCGTCGCGATCATTTCCGCGAACCTGCGTTACGGCGATCTCGGCAGTGCGGTTTCGGACATGGAGCGGATGGTGGCTGAGAACCCGCTCGGCACTGGCGTCAGCCTGCATGTGGGTGGCCAGGGTGAAGAACTCGCCGCCTCCCTCAACTCGCTGCTATTCGCTTTTGGACTCGCGATCTTCCTGGTCTATCTGGTGATGGCCTCGCAGTTTGAATCCCTGCTGCATCCGTTCGTCATCCTGTTCACCATCCCGTTGGCGATCGTAGGTGCGGTGCTGGCGTTGAAAGTCACCGGTTCCTCGATTTCGGTGGTCGTCTTCATTGGATTGATCCTGCTGGTCGGCATCGTGGTGAAAAACGCGATCATTCTTATTGATAAAGTAAACCAACTACGCGAGGCCGGCGTGCCCAAGCGCGAGGCGATCGTCGAGGGTGCGCGGTCGCGGCTTCGCCCGATCATCATGACGACACTCACCGCGCTGCTGGGCTTCCTGCCGTTGGCGTTGGGTCACGGCGAAGGTGCCGAGATCCGCGCACCGATGGCGATTACGGTGATCGGCGGTCTGGCGATCTCGACCTTGCTGACCTTGCTGGTAATCCCGGTGGTGTACGACCTGCTCGACCGCAAGCCGGACGAGTACTACGTACGCCGCGCCAAGCCCTTGCTTCAAATTGACGAAGACGATGCGCTCGCCGGAGGCGCGCGCGCATGACCGTCGCGGAGTTCAGCCTCAAGCGGCCTGTCACGACAATAATGTTTTTTGTGTCGATGATCGTGATCGGCACGGTGGCGGCGTTTCGTCTGCCGCTGGAGCAGTTTCCTGAAATCAGCTTCCCCTTTGTGGGCGTGCAACTGCCATACCCGGGCTCCACGCCGCAGGAAGTCGAACGCACCATCATCCGCCCGGTCGAGGAAGCGCTCTCGACCCTTCCGGGCATCTATCGCATGAATTCGCAGGCGCAGGCCGACGGCGGCTTCGTTGGCATCTTCCTGGCCGATTGGGACAGCAATGTCGAGATTGCCGCATCCCAAGCGCGCGATCGCGTCGACGCGATCCGTAGCGAACTGCCGGCTGATCTGCAGCGGTATTTCATGCTCAAGTTTTCGACCGGCGACGAGCCGGTGCTGCGCGCCCGCCTGGCCAGTCCGCGTGATCTCACCGGCGCCTACGACCTGATCGATCGCGAGATCAAGCAGCGCCTGGAGCGCTTGCCGGGGATCGCGCGCGTCGATATCAACGGCGCGGCGCCAAACGAGATCGAAATTGCGGTCAACCCGGATCGCCTGACCGCGCACGGACTTTCGCTGAACGACCTCGCGGGGCAACTGGCCGCGGTGAACTTCTCGGTCTCGGCCGGCATGATCGATGAAGGCGAACAGCGCCTGCGAGTGCAGCCGATCGGTGAGATTCGCGATCTGGACGAATTGCGCAATCTGGTGATCGGCCAAAGTGGCCTGCGCGTGGGCGATGTCGCCGAGGTACGACTGAAACCCGCCCGTCTGGATATCGGTCGGCGTCTCGAAGGCCGCAAGGCTGTGGCGTTCGATATCTTCAAGGAGCGCAATGCAAATCTGGTCGAAGTCGCGAATACAGCGCTGGCGGAGATCGAGCTGATCGGCAAGGAACCTGCGTTGCAGGGAATCCAGATGCACCTGATCGACAATCAGGGTGAAAACGTCACGACATCATTGCGAGAACTGGCGGAAGCCGGACTGGTCGGTCTGCTGCTGTCGATTGC
>JBKJTK010000188.1:0-5218 GCA_046590875.1 Chiayiivirga sp. | reverse complement strand
CGCGCTGGAAGACCTGCGCGTGCTGTATCTGCGCAGCGACGAGGATCTGCCGCGTGAGATCTCCGAAAACGAGCGCGTGCGTATCGGGCTGCGCGACAGCACCGACGCCGAACTGCGCCAACTGGTTTCGCGCATGTTGGAAGACGAGGTCCGTCCCGCGCCGACGCCGACGCCGGCGCCCGCAACGGTCGCAGCGACGCGCATTTCGGCACTCGCGCCCGACGCCCCCTTGCGCGGCCATGTGCTACTGGTCGAGGACAACCCGGTCAACCGGCAGGTCGCCCAGCGCCTGCTGACACTGGCCGGCCTCAGCACCGACAGTGCCGAGAACGGGCGCGAAGCCGTCGAGAAGATCGCCGCCCACCGCTACGACGCGGTGCTGATGGACTGCCAGATGCCGGTGATGGACGGCTACAGTGCCACGCGGCATATCCGCGCCACCGCAACCGAATACTCGCTGCCGCATCTGCCGATCATCGCGATGACCGCGAACGCCATGGTGGGCGACCGCGAGAAATGCCTTGCGTGCGGCATGGACGATTATCTGAGCAAACCGCTCAACCGCGCGCTGTTGGAGGATACGTTGCGGCGCTGGTTGCCGGCGGTTCCGGCCGGCGGCGCGAGTATCGCGCCGGCGACACCTGAGCCACCTGTGCCCCCCACACCAAGGGCCACGGCGCCACTCGTCGAGCAACGCCCGATGAGTGCGGCCGAACTGATTGCAGCCGTGGGCACGGGCGCGGCGCGACATGCCCCACCCCGTCCAGATGCGCCCCGTCCGGAGGCGCCCCGTCCGGAGGCTCCGCGTCCCGCGGCTCCACGTCCCGCGGCACCCCCGACGACGACGTCGGCAACGCTTGAGATGCCCCGCCCGACGCTGCGCGAATTGATCCAGGCACGATCGACGGCGGCGATTCCCGCAATCCCACCAGCCCGAGCGGCACCGGCACCGCTCCCGGCCTCACCTCGCCTGCCCGCACCCGCCGCGCGCGGCAATGGCGCGGCAGGAGCGGTGTCCAGCGCGGCTCCGGTATTGAATCGCGAGATCGTCGACGACTTACGGGAGATCATGGGCGAGGAATTCGTCGCCCTGGTACGCGTTTTCCTGGAAGACGCACCGCAGTCGCTGCAAAAGCTGCAACTGGCTGCTGACACCGCAGATGTCGGGGGCCTGGTCGGCCCGGCGCATTCGCTCAAGTCCACCAGCGCCAATTTGGGTGCGCTATCGCTGTCGGACATCGCCCGCACGATTGAGCACGGCGCGCGGCAGGGCACGCTCGACGACCCGGCTCACCAAGTCGCAGCACTCGGCCGCGAGTTCCATCGGGTGGAAGCGGCGCTGCGCGGCTTCCTGGGGTGAGCGGGGATTTCGAGTGGCGTTAGCCGCGAGCCCGCGTTCGAGCCACCGCGAGACGCAACCGCGTAGCGGTCGAGCGCTCGCCGGCATGCAGGCCGGCGAGCCGGATGGGCGCTACGAGCCGATCTTGGTTTGCAGATAATTCTGCAGGCCCAGCCGCTCGATCAGCGCGAGCTGGGTCTCAATCCAGTCGATGTGCTCCTCCTCGGATTCGAGGATCGATTCGAACAATTCGCGCGAGACGTAATCCTTCACTTCCTCGCAGTGCGCGATCGCGGCCTTGAGATCGGGCAGCGCGGCGTGTTCCAGCTTGAGATCGCATTCGAGAATCTCTTTTGGATTCTCGCCGATCATCAACTTGCCCAGGTTCTGCAGATTCGGCAGGCCATCAAGAAACAGGATGCGATCCACAAGACGATCGGCGTGCTTCATCTCGTCGATCGATTCGTGGTGTTCATGCTCGGCCAGTTCTTTCAAGCCCCAGTTCTTGAACATCTTGGAGTGCAGGAAATACTGGTTGATCGCGATCAACTCGTTGTATAGCGCACGATTGAGATGCTCGATGACCTTGGCGTCGCCCTTCATGGCGGGATGCTCCTGCACGGTGGACCGGAGAGCAATCTAGCGCGTTCCGAGCGCGGGCGCGGAAACGAAAATCGCACGCATTTCCGCCCGCATCGGCGGCGGCAGCCTTGGGCAGTGATCAGGCCGCGAATTGAAACAGCGCGAGCGGGAAACGCTGTTCGCGCTGCGCGTCGCGCAGCACCTGTATCGCCACGTCGGCGCAACTGCCGCAGCTCGAGCCGCAGCCAGTCATGGCGCGCAAGTCGGCGAGGTCACGCGCACCGGCATCGGCCGCGGCGCGCACGGCGCGTTCGGTAATTCCGTTGCAAATGCAGACGTACATGCGCGACCCGGCTGATTGGCTCGAGTACATTCCAGCGCGAATGCGAATGATTGTCAATAGCTGGTGTCGACCATCAACCGGATGCTGGCCTCAGCGCCCCGCTCCGCCCGCCAGTCGCCGCGCCAAACCCTGTCCCGGCATGCGCTCGTCCAGCGGCGGCGGCGCCAGACTCAGGATCGCCGCCGCGACGGCGACGGTCTGGGCCTTGCTCGCAAGATGGTGCAGCGCCAGGGCGTAGACCCGGCGTTTGAAGTTGACCACGTGTTCGAGCGGATACCAAAAATCCACCCAGCGCCAGGAATCGAACTCCGGTTTGTCCGTCAGGTCGAGTTGGACTTCCTGTTCGCTGCCGGTTAACCGCAGCAGGAACCAGACCTGCTTCTGGCCGATACAGACAGGGCGCTCACCGTTGCGCACGCAGCGGCGCGGCAAGCGATAACGCAGCCAACCCGGCGTGGCTTCCAACACTTCGACATGATGCGGCGCGAGCCCCGTTTCCTCGTGCAACTCGCGATACATCGCCTCCAACGGGGTTTCGTCGGTATTCATCCCGCCCTGCGGAAACTGCCAACCATCCCGTGACGCACGACGCGCCCAGAACACCCGACCGTCTCCGTGCATGAGCACGATGCCGACGTTGGGTCGATAACCGTCCGGATCGATCACGGAACGGACTCCAATGCGTATCTGACCCGACTCTGCCACAGCCGCGCGCGCGCTCACAAGCGCGGAGCGCGTTGGTTGACGCTCTAAAGAACGGGATTCATACTTCGCGCCCCGCCGCAATGGCGGTCCGCGTGGCCACCCAGCTCAGCCTGTTAGAGCACGGTTTATTACCGACGCCATCGCGGCAGACCAGACAATTTGGCTATGTAGCTCAGCTGGTTAGAGCGTGGCACTCATAAGGAGCGGTAGAAAAAGACAGATTGGCTATGTAGCTCAGCCGGTTAGAGCACGTCACTCATAATGACGGGGTCGGTGGTTCGAGTCCACCCATAGCCACCAACTTCTTTATACATTACAGCTAGTTGCAAGCGAACAAGCCCGCCATTGACGCGGGCTTTTTTGTGCCCGGTTCGCTCCCAGCCTCCCCTTTGGAGGACCACCTTCAGCGCACGCAGCTTTGGCGCCATCACGGGCTCGTGCCCGGTTTGTGCCCGGTTTGTGCCCGGTTCCGTGCCCAAATCGTGCAGCGAATTTCGGCCAATCGGCTCGAAATGACCCAAGCATCACCAACGACCCACTGCGCGGGGTCAACCCCAAAAATCGTAGTGCGCCCAGCGCCGGCTCTATCAAGTGTCAACATGCGCAGTCTGTCGCGGTTTCTTAAGGAACGTCTGATCAAGTAGCCGATGCAGGGGCGTCGACGACGAGCAAAACGGAGTCACCGCACGTTACCAAGCGATCGGCGCTTTCAGGCCATGGTGGAGAAGACGCTCGGTCGTCCTGCGCTCGGTGGGCGCGGATTAACTGCCTCCGTCCCTGAGGTTTCCCCACAAATAGTCTTTGCAGCTCAGCTATTTGCGTCCTAATCTGCGGCAAAACAGCGCGTGCATGACGAGATTTTTTCCTCACGGTCGGCAAACCAAGAGGAAGTCCCGCCATGCACGCAAGGACAGTATTGCAAACCTGTTTGGCGCCTGCGCTGGGGCAAGTGCATGCGCGTTGCGCCCAAGCACTGCTTGGCGCCGTCGCTGCCTTGGTGATGGGACGGCGTTTGGTGCTGATGGATTTGGCCCGTTCGTGGCCAGGTGCCGAACGGGTTCGTGCGCCGCTGAAGTGTCTGGATCGTTTGCTGAGCAACGCCGCGTTACATCAGGAACGTCACCTGTTCTATGGCTTGATCGGGCGCTGGTTATCGCGCAGCGGCCGGCTTGACGTGCTCGTGGATTGGTCGGCTCTCAAGCGCGATGGAAGCTGGCATCTATTGCGCGCTGCCGTACCGGTGGGCGGCCGCAGCGTGACGATCTACGAGGCCGTTCATTCCGAAGCCGAGAAGGCCAAGCCCCAGATCGAACAAGCGTTTCTCGCCACGCTGAAGACCCTGCTGCCCGCGGACGCGACACCGATCATCGTGACCGATGCCGGCTTTCGCACCCCGTAGTTTCGGGCGGTGGAAGCGCTCGGCTGGCACTGGGTGGGGCGCGTGCGCAACCGCACGATGGTCCGGCCGGACACCGAAGCGAGAGCAGCCCATCCGTGGAGACCATGCCAGGCGTTATATGCCGATGCCACCGCCACGCCGCGCGATCTTGGCCCCTTTGTCATCGTCCGAAATCATCCGCTGCCCTGTCGCCTGGTAGTGCAGCGCAAGCAGCCACGTGGCCGCAAGGATCGGACCTGCAAGGGCCAAGTGGCCGCCAGCAAACATAGCTTGGCCAATGCCGCACGCGAGCGCGAGCCGTGGCTGCTGGCGGCATCCCGGTCGTTGCACGCGCTCAGCGCGCATCAGCTCACGATGATCTACGCCAAGCGCATGCAAATAGAACTGGCGTTCCGAGACATGAAATCGCATCGCTACGGCTGCGCCTTCGAAGACAGCTTGACGCGAAAGCCCCAGCGAATCGCAATCCTGTTGTTGATCCATGCCCTTGCCGGCTTCGCGGCGTGGCTGGTCGGACTGGAAGCCAGCAACCGAGGCATGGCCGCGCATCTGGTGCCCAGTGGCAGTGCCCAGCGGCGAAAAAGCTACTCGCTGCTGCGCCTGGGCTGGGAAGCGCTGCGACGGCACTGGCTACACGACAGCGACGCCGAGCTCAGAGCCGCACTCCGAAAACCGTCGACACAGCTAACGAGGTTGTAGGAAAAGTACCCACACAGAAATGTCGCCGATTTCTGGGGGTCCTTCGACCCCTCCCAGAGGGCTCCGCGGCGATTGTAGAACTTCCTGCGAGGTCGATTTCTGTGTGATCCAAGAGCAACTCGGCAAACGGACTTTTTCTACAGCCTCAACG
>JBKJTK010000165.1:0-16012 GCA_046590875.1 Chiayiivirga sp. | reverse complement strand
CTTCATCGCGGTGTTCGGTGTGGCCATGCTCAACGGCATCGTGCTGGTGACCTTCCTCAACGAGCAGCGCGAACGCGGATTGTCGATTCGCGAAGCGGTGGTCCAGGGCACCGCACTTCGACTGCGACCGGTGCTGATGACCGCGAGCGTGGCGATTCTGGGCCTGGTGCCGATGCTGATCTCCAGCGGCGTCGGCGCCGAAACCCAGCGACCGCTGGCCACCGTCGTCGTCGGCGGCCTGCTCAGTTCGACGCTGTTGACCTTGATCCTGCTGCCCGTGCTGTACGAGTGGCTGGAAACTCGCGCCGAACGTCGTGCCCAGGAGGCCTCGTCATGAAACGCATCACCGCTTTGCTGCACGCTCACCGCATGAGCGACATCGTGCACGCGCTGGAGGCGGCCGGCGAACGCCGGCTGAGCGTGGTGCAGGCCCGCGGGCTGCTGCACGCGTCGAGTTCGCGCGAGCAGGACTACTCGGTCGAACTGGGCGAGCGCGTGACGCAGGAGATCCAGCTCGACGTGTTCTGCGAAGACGCGCAGGTCGAGGCGCTGGTCGACCTCATTCGGCGCCATGGCCGCACCGGGCAGCCGAACTCGGGTTGGATCTTCGTCACCGCGATCGACGCGGGATTTCCGATCGATCGCGCAGTCGTCGCTCCGGGATGAACTCTGCGCGCCGACCCCCAAAGCGGCGCGCCGCGTCGCTTCAGCCAAGAGCCGTGCCACGCGCAGTCGAATCGGAGTTCTTCGAGGAACAGCCATGACGCACGACCCACGCGCACACGATACCGGCCCCGCCGACCACGGGCACGAACACGGAGCCGATGGGGCGCTCGGCGGGCGCGCCGAAGTCCTGCTGTCGCTGCTCTGTGGCGCATTGCTGCTGACCGGCTGGCTACTGGAGCGCTCGCTCGGCGACGGAGCGGGTTGGCCATGGGTGCTGTTCGTGGGCGCCTATGTCGCCGGCGGTTTCTTCACTGTGCGCGAGGCGGTGGAGAACCTGCGCGCACGCCAGCTCAAGATCGACTCGTTGATGGTGGAGGCGGCCCTCGGCGCTGCGGCCCTGGGCGAATGGGCCGAAGGCGCGCTGCTGCTGTTCCTCTTCAACCTGGGCCATGCGCTGGAGAACTATGCGATGGGCCGGGCCCGCCGCGCGATCGAGGCGTTGGCGGAACTGCGTCCGGAGACGGCGCTGGTGCGGCGCGACGGAGAACTGGTCGAGGTGGCCGTTGCGACGCTGCAGATCGGCGAAACCGTGGTCGTCAAGCCCGATGAGCGCCTGGCGGCTGATGGCTTCGTGACTTTGGGCGAAAGCAGCATCGACCAATCCGCAATCACGGGCGAAAGCGTACCGGTGGACAAGCGGCCCGTCGCCGACGCCACGTCGGCGAGACAGAAGCCAGACTCCGTGAGCGCCGAACATCGAGTTTTCGCGGGCACAATCAACAAGGGGCGCGTGCTTGAAATCGAAGTCACGCGGCGCGCCGATCAGAGCACGCTCTCACGCGTGGTCGAACTGGTGCGCTCGGCCGAGGCGCAGAAGTCGCCGACCCAGCTCTTCACCGATCGCTTCCAGCGCGTGTTCGTGCCTGCGGTGCTGGTGCTGGTCGTCTTGCTCTTGTTTGCGGGCGTGGTGGTGGATGAACCCTTCAGTGCGACGTTCTATCGCGCGATGGCGGTGCTGGTGGCCGCAAGCCCCTGTGCACTAGCGATCTCGACGCCCAGCGCAGTGCTGAGCGGCGTGGCGCGAGCGGCCCGCGGCGGCGTGCTGATCAAGGGCGGGGCGCCGCTGGAAACGCTAGGCGTGCTGCACTCATTGGCCTTCGACAAGACCGGCACGCTGACCGAGGGCCAGCCGCGCGTCACCGATGTTATGCCCCATGGTGATGCGACCGCCGACGAGCTGCTGCGCATCGCCATTGCTGTCGAGCGACTGAGCGACCATCCGCTGGCGGCCGCGGTGGTGCGCGACGGAACGACGCGTTTGAGCGCCGTCGATGTACCGACCGCGACCGAATTGGAAAGCCTCACCGGCAAGGGATTGCGCGCCAACGTCGAAGGCGCGTCAGTGCACCTGGGCAAGAAAAGTTTGTTCGGCGAGATAGGTGGAGTTCCATTGCCTGCTGCCCTGGCCGAGCAGGTGAACGCGCTCGAAGCGCAAGGACGCACAGTCTTCGTGTTGCGTCATGGCGAGCGATATCTCGGCGCCGTGGGCCTGATGGACACGCCGCGGGAGGCGGCACGCGCAATGATCGTGCGACTGCGCGAACTGGGGATGACCCAGCTCGTGATGCTGTCGGGCGACAACCAGCGCGTCGCTGATGCGGTGGCCAAGAGTGTCGGCATCGATCGAGCATTTGGCGACCTGATGCCCGAAGACAAGGTCGAGGCGATCAAGAAACTACGCGCCGCCGGCGAGGTGGCGATGGTGGGCGACGGCGTGAACGATGCCCCGGCGCTCGCCAGCGCCTCGGTGGGCATCGCGATGGGCGCCGCCGGTTCCGATGTCGCGCTCGAGACAGCGGATGTCGCCCTCATGGGCGACAACCTCGATCACCTTCCGTTTGTCGTGGGCCTGAGCCGCCAGACGCGCCGCATCATCCGTCAGAACCTCTGGGCCAGTCTCGGCATGGTGGCGCTGCTGATCCCGGCGACGATCTTCGGTATGCGCATGGGCATCGCGGTGCTGTTCCATGAGGGATCGACCTTGCTTGTCGTCGCCAACGCGTTGCGGTTGCTGGCCTATCGCGATCGCTGGGCAACAAGAGCGCAGGGCGAGGATTCCGCGCCTGGATCCGAACGTCCGCCTGCCGCGTCGTGATCCTCCGTCTATGCTCGAGGTCTGACATCCGAACATACCCAGGCGCCCGCACCCCCGCGGAGAGATTGCCCTCTTGCCGAAGTCGCTTGTTGCCGCGCTGCTCGGCGACGGCCAACGTAAGCGCGGTGTGCTCGCGTTAACCGCGTCACACCAGGTGCATCAGTTGCCTCTACAACGCACCATGGCGCCAACGCGCTGCGCTTGCGGAGCGTTCGATCGAGTGGATGATGCCACGGTATGTCCACACAGTTGGCTCGCAACCGATGGCTCGCTATGATCGGATACACCGCTTATCGCTCCTCCGGAGAACCACCATGGCGCGACCGATCTGGACCGGAACCCTATCATTCGGACTGCTGAACGTGCCGGTCGCACTGATGTCGGGCGAGCGTCGCGTCGACCTGAGTTTTCGCATGCTCGATGCCCGCGACAACACGCCGATCCGCTACGAGCGCGTCAATGCCGAGACCGGCGACGAGGTTCCGTGGAAAGACATCGTCAAGGCATTTGAATACGACAAGGGCAGCTACGTCGTGCTCGAACCCGAGGACATCCGTTCCGCGGCTGCAGAAAGCCACGAGTCGATTGACGTCGACGCCTTCGTCGACGCCGCCGCGATTGCGCCGCAGTTTTACGAGAAGCCCTACGTGCTGGTACCGGGCAAGAAGGCCGAAAAAGGCTATGTGCTTCTGCGCGAGACGTTGAAGGCGACCGGCCGTGCCGGCATTGCCAAAGTGGTGATCCGCACCCGCGAGTATCTGTGCGCGGTGATTCCGCAGGGCGACGCGCTGGTGTTGCTGTTGCTGCGCTATCCGCAGGAACTGGTCGACATCAGCGACTACGCCATTCCCGGCGGCAAGACCGCCGACTACCGGATTACCGCGAAGGAACTGCAGATGGCGCGGCAGTTGATCGAATCCATGTCCGGCAAGTGGACGCCCGGTGATTACCGGGACGAGTTCCGCGAGCGACTCGGGAAAGTGATCGAACAACGGCTGCGCAGCAAAGGCAAGGTCGCCAAGCGCGATCTGGTAGACGCCGACTTGCCGGCGGACGCCACCACCAATGTGGTGGATTTCATGTCGTTGTTGCAGAAAAGTCTGGCCAGCAACAAACGCACGCACGCAGAAAAATCCCTGCCCAAGGCGGTGCGAAAGGTAGTCGCCAAAGCCGCGCCAAAAGCCGCACCCAAAGCAGCGAAGAAAGCCGCGACGAAAGCGGCCGCGAAAGCGCCGGATAAGCCTGTCGCCAAGGCGGCGGCTGCAAAGAGTCTTGCGCGACGCGCGCGCGCCTGACCTCGACGCGCGGCGAACATGAGCCTTCGAGATTACGCTCGAAAGCGCCGTTTCGCCGACTCGCCTGAGCCGGCCGACGATGTTGGTCGAGCACGCCAACGAGGATCAACGCTGCGGCCGACTTTCGTGGTCCAGCTGCATCACGCCAGTTCGCGTCACTACGACTTTCGCCTCGAAGTCGACGGTGTGTTGAAAAGTTGGGCGGTCCCCAAAGGGCCTTCGCTGCGGGCCGGAGAAAAGCGTCTCGCCGTGGAGGTCGAGGATCATCCGCTGGCTTATGCGGATTTCGAAGGAGACATTCCGGCAGGCAACTACGGCGCCGGTCACG
This sequence comes from Chiayiivirga sp., assembly GCA_046590875.1. Taxonomy (GTDB): domain Bacteria; phylum Pseudomonadota; class Gammaproteobacteria; order Xanthomonadales; family Xanthomonadaceae; genus JALCLA01. The sequence continues at coordinate 11,568 of JBKJTK010000165.1, read as the reverse complement.
TCGATACCTTCGATCGAGGCGAATGGTTCAGCGCCGAGGAGCCGCTTGCAGCGATCGCCGCCGGAAAACTGGATTTCGAGCTCTACGGCAGCAAGTTGCGCGGCGGCTGGAAGCTCGTTCGGAGCGGGCGCGAAGCACGCCGTCCGCAGTGGTTGCTGATCAAGCGCAACGACGCCGAAGCGCGCGATGCCACGGCAGATGACCTCATTGGGATACCACCCCAGAAGCCCAAGCCCAAGCCTCCATCGGCGTCCGCCCGATTACGCAAGCGCAGCCTCGCTGCGGACCTTGCCGCGCAGGCCGCCGCACTGACCGGCGCTCAAACAACGCCATTGCGGCCGAACTTCAAGCCACAACTCGCCACGTTGCGCACCGCGCCGCCGCGCGGCGACGACTGGCTGCACGAGGTGAAATGGGATGGGTACCGTTTGCTGGCCAGTAGCGACAAGGGAGTAGTGAAACTGCGTTCGCGCAACGGTCTGGATTGGAGTGCGAAGTTTCCCGAGATCGCGCGCGCCATCGCGGCGTTGCCTGGCACTGGCTTGCGCCTCGATGGCGAACTGGTGGCGCTGGACGACGAAGGCCGCAGCGATTTCAGCGCGCTGCAACGCGCCATCGAGCGTCGTGACAGTGCGTCGCTGCGGTACCTGCTGTTTGATCTGCCCGGAATCGCTGGAATAGATTTGAGCCAAACGCAACTGATCGAACGTAAACGACTGCTCGATCAATTGCTTGCGGGAAAAGGGACTGGAGTGTTGGCGCTCAGCCGGCATATCGTGGGTCGCGGCGAGAAAGTGTTTGCGGCCAGCGTCAAGCAGGGTGTTGAGGGATTGGTCAGCAAACGCCTCGACGCGCATTACGTCGCGGAACGGGCTTCAAGCTGGATCAAGACAAAACACGAAAGCAGCGACGAATTCGTAATTGTTGGATACACCGCTCCCAAGGGCAGCCGCAGCGCCTTCGGCTCTCTCTTGATGGCGACGCGGGAGCAGGGTCGACTGCGGTATGTGGGACGCGTCGGCAGCGGCTACGACGATGCCACGTTGAAAAAGATCCATGCGCGACTGCTCCCGCTGAAGCAAAAACTCGCGACCGTTGATCTGCCCGCCCATGTGCCGTTCGCGCCCCGCAGCGTGCATTGGGTTCAACCGCGTCTCGTGGCCGAAGTGGCATTCCGCGGCTGGGGCAGGGAGGGTTTGCTGCGTCAGGCCGCGTTCAAGCGACTACGGCCCGACAAGTCCCGCCGCGAGGTTGAGGCGGCGGCTCCCACCGCGGGGCGGCTTACCAGTCCGGAACGCGTCGTCTTCCGGACGGCGGGTTTCACCAAGGGTCAGGTCGCGGATTACTACCGTGCGATCGCTCCCTGGATCCTGCCGGAACTCGCCCGTCGTCCGCTCTCGTTGCTACGTTGTCCAGATGGCGCAGAGGGGACGTGCTTTTTCCAGAAGCACCATGCCGGATCTCTCGGCGAACACGTCCGCGCGGTGGCGCTGCGGCAGAAAATCGGGGTCGAAGACTATCTCTACGTTGATGATGTCGAGGGCCTGCTCGATCTGGTGCAGATGAACTCGATCGAGTTGCATCCCTGGGGTTCCCGTATCGACGCTCCCGAGCAACCGGATCGGTTGGTATTCGATCTGGATCCTGATCCGGGCATCGGCTGGCCTGCGATCGTGGCAGCCGCACGCGACGTGCGAGCCCGCCTGCAGGAGACGGGTCTGGAGAGCTACGTGCGCCTGACCGGCGGCAAGGGCCTGCACGTGGTGGCGCCAATCACGCGTGGCCCGGACTGGGATGCTGTTCGGCATTTCTGTGAAGGTTTTGCGCGCGCGATGGCCGAGCATCGGCCGCAGACCTATGTCGCGACGATGAGCAAGGCAAAGCGCAAGGGCCGGATCTTCATCGACTGGCTGCGCAATGGTCGAGGTGCCACCAGCGTGACGTCGTGGTCGCTGCGGGCACGTGACGGCGCCCCGGTCGCGGTGCCACTGCGCTGGGAGGAACTGGGCCGCATGCGTGCCGCCAACCAGTTCGATCTCGTCTCTGCACTTCGGCGGGCGCAGCGTCTGAAGACGGATCCGTGGGAAGGAATCGACGCGTTGAAGCAAACCTTGCCGGGGATTTGAATCAGCCTAAGTTGCCTGTCCCGGTGCCTCCGTAGCGCCCAGGGGCAAGCCTGCATCCGCCTCGGGCACGCGCAGGCGCATCGCGACGGCAAACCCAACCACGGCCGCGGTCGCGCCCAGAATAAAGCAGGCTTCGCCGCCGCCAAGCTTCCACGCTGCTCCTGCAAGTGCTGCACCGATTACGCCGCCAATGCCGGAACCGATGGCGTACAGAAGGGCTTGGCCATGGGCCGAGAGACGGCCCGGGAAATACAATCCGACCAATTGCATGCAGCAGGCGTGGAATACACCGAAGCTGAGCGCGTGCAGTAATTGCATCGCGATCAACACCGACAGCGATTCCGGATACAACGCCGTAGCCAGCCAGCGCAACGCAGTGGCGGCGAAGCAAACGAGCAACAACGCTACTGGTGCGTGACGCCGCAGCAACTGCGGCGCGAGCAGGAACAACACGATCTCCGCCATCACACCCAACGCCCACAACGCACCGATGGTATCGGTGCCGTGGCCGTTCTCTCCCAGGAACAACGTAAAGAATACGTAGTAAGGTCCGAATCCGATTTGCATCAGCATCGCGACGGCGAGGAAGGTTGCGACGCCGGGGCGGCGCAATGCCTGCCACGCAGTCCCGGCTGCCAATGCGTCATCGTGATGCATGCCTTCGGGCATCCGATTGACGAAGGCGCTGATGGCAGTAGCAGCGAGCAGCGGCAGCATGATCACCGGCAACAAGGCGCTGCCGTACCGTTCCAGTAGCCAGCCGAATCCGAGCGTCACCAGGATGAAGCCGATCGAGCCCCAGACTCGCAGACGGCCGTACTCGGCGCGTCGGGCGCCAAGGGTATCGAGGGTGAGGGCTTCGAACTGCGGCATGATCGCGTTGCAGAAGAAGCTGTAGACGAGCATCACCGCGAACAAGGCGACGAAGCGATCCGCGAATAGGAAGCCCGCGAAGCCGAGCAAGGTCAGCACCGCACCCAGGCGCAACCACAGGATCGGATGCGGCGATTGCGTGGCATAACCGCTCCACAGCGTCGGTGCAATCACGCGTGTCGCGTACCACAGCGCCATCAGGGCGCTGATCGCTCCCGCGCCCTGGCCGAGATCGTGCAGCCACTGCGCGAAGTAGGGCGTGAAACCGCCGAGCGCGGCGTAGTACCAAAAATAGAACGAGGACAGGCGCCAGTAGGGCAGGGGGGCGGACGGCATCGGCGAATTATGCCGATGCGCGGCGCGGCGCGCGCGGCTACTCCGACGGCGGGGACGCTTCCAGGCGGTAAACCCCGGCGCTTACCAGCCGTGGCCAGCGTTCGCACGCATCTCCGATGAGCATTACCAGATCATCGACGGACACCGCACTGAAATGGGCAGTGAACCTCTTGCCTGCGCAGGCTTCGATGCCCTGAAGACGCACGCCCTTGACGCGACGCAACGCTGCCGCCAGTTCGGTCAAGGGCAGGTTGCGCACGAACGCGCGTACCAATGGGGTCTCGGGGGCGGGCGTTGCGCTGACTTCGAGCACAGCACCATCGTCATGTCCCAGTGCCTGCATCGTAAGGAACTCTCCATCGGGAACCTGATGCAGGCTCTCGTAAGCCAGTAGACGGTCGTCCGCGTCGCGCCAGAGCAGACGCAGCGAAGCCTCGGTTGGCGTAGCCGCTGCGCTCAGGTGCTCGAACTGAGACATCCGTCGCCAATTTTGCGGATCGGTGGGATCGTCATCGTCACGATCGATCCTTGATCCGTCGGACCACAAGCCACCGCAGCCGCGCACTTCCACCAGGTCGCTGACTTCGGTTGCCGAAGCGCGCCTGCGGATGTGATAGCGCATCGGATGCGAACAGTCCTGCACGCCGTCGTCGATGCGTTCGCCAACCCCAACGCTGAATCGCGAGCGATGCCAACGAGTGGCGCGCGGGGTGTAGGTGAGCTCTTGCAATGTCGCGTCCCACTCGAAGGCATCGCCGCTGAAGGGATGCCGCAACTTAACCGGCTGCGTCGCGAGAAACTCGGGCATGTCGTGGGGTGCGATTCCGCGCTGTCGCGACAGATGTTTCAGTACCAACATGCGACGTAGTGCCTCGACATCATGACGCGGTTCTATAGAGCCCGCGTATGCCGGGATGGCGATGGTGAGCGTGATGCGCCCGGTGGGGTTGCCGTGCCGGAAGAAGTCGCGAAAATCGCCTTGGACAAGAAACGGATGCAAGGCCAGGATAGCGGCGCCGGAGCGCTCCTTTTCGCGGTCGTACACGAGCGGTTCGGCGCGCCACGCGCTGGCGATTTCCTCAAAGGTGGCCGCGGACAAGTTGCGTGTGGCCTGTGGCGCATAGGCGGCGCGCATGAAGGGAATACCAAAACAATGACTGACAGACGAGAGTCGGCACTCTGCTGGAAATCCATGGAATCCGAGCATCGCCTCCAGTGACTCCACCAAAACACGATTCGTTCGCCGCAGTTCCGGGACGATGTCGCGAAATGCGGCGGAGGGTTCCCGCCATAGCGCGTTCGACACGATGATTGCAGACGCTCGCTGATCCTTCGGCAAGCGGCTCACCAAATTGTCGGCGATACGCCAGCACCGCTCCAGCATGCCGTCCGCCATGCGCTTGATCAGCATCGTACCGTCCTGTTCGGCAGTGGCGCGCCAGAAGTCCGCCACGCGCGACAAGCGCGCGAGCGCAACGTCGGGAGCCAGCCCTTGCGCGAGATCTCGCGCGATCAGGTCCAGATGCAGATGCGCGATGCGCCTGATGTCGGCGTCGGGCATCGGCTCGTGCTCATGAAAGCTGGGTGTAGCGACTTCCTCGTATCGTGACAGATCGAGTGTTTGCTCGTAGCGATCCAGCCGCACCGCGTTGGCCAACGCAAGCGACGAAAGCGGCGCCGCGAAGCGCTCGGCCCACTCGATGCAGTCCATGTCGCGAAACGGGCAGCCCGCCGCCATCAGGCTGTGCTCCAACGGTTCTTCGGCGAACGGCAGCGGATCGTTGGACAGCGTGGTCAATGCATCCTCGCGACCGGCCGCGGGGCCGAGACGAACGCGGGCCTCGTAGGCATCGAGGCGACGACGCCCGAACACAACCGGGGACTCGGTGGCGGCCGCGCCTTGGCCGATCAGCCAAACCCAGGCGTTGTCGGAATCCGCGACGGGTTCAATCGCGATGGGCGTGTTCCAGCGCTGTGCCAGTTCCGTCGCGGGCTCGTCGCGGCCAAAAATCAGGCGCACGGCCACGAGAGCGATCAGCAACAAGACTATCTCGCTAGTCAGCGCGTATCCTAGCCACTTCAAGATGCGTCGCATGCTTGCTCCGGCTGGTCGGTCGCATCGCGCCGATACAGGGAAAACGCGGGAAGGCGCGCTAGAGGGACAGTGGGCGCGCTTTAGGGAAGGGCTCGGTTACTCCCCCGTCCGCGCGCCTGCGTCCGCACCAACAACGCTGCCGCCGATACGCCGTTCAAGGTGCTCTGCCGCAAGCACGACTTCAGAACTCCAGATCCAGCGCCGCACAGAGATAGTCGATCATCGGCGCCATGCGTTTGAACTCCTGGATCACGCCGTGCCGCAGCCGCGGGTCGAACGCCATCTTGTCTTCAAAGGCGCGCGAAACGACGTAGTCCTTGCGCTTGAGGTCTTCGATCAATTCGTGTTTCGGGTCGAAGCCGCGCGGTGGCCGGGAAAGACTCTCGCCACCCAGCTCGAAGCGTTTGCGGAAAGCAGGGTTGTGTACGGACTGCTTCCACGCCGCCGGGTTGTCGACGAGGAAGGCGCGGATGCGGCGCTGGGTTTCGGGTTGCGGATGCCAGAGCCCGGCCGCGACGAAACAGTCGCCGGGGGCAATCTGCAGATAGAACAATGGTGCTTCTACCTGCTTTCCGCGCGCATGAAAGAATCGCGCACCGGCCCAGGTCTTGTACGGCGCCTTGTCGTTCGCGAAACGGGTGTCGCGCTGGATGCGGAACAGCGAGCCGCCTACCGGTTTCGGATCGGCACGAAAGTGCGGGCTGATCGTCGCCAGCGGCTCGGCCAGGTCGGCGATCAGGTGCAGGAACGGATCGCGCACAGAGGCTTCGTAGCGTGCCTTGTTCGCATGGAACCAGGGGCGCTCGTTGTGGCGCGCGAGATCGCGGAAGAACTTGAAGGTATCGGGACTGAAATAGCTCATGCAGCCTCCTGCAATCGCATGCCCCACGCCTGCAGGGCATCGAGCAACACCGGGATGCCCGATTCGTGGCCACGCGCAACGCGTAGCGCGTCGATCTCGGCGAAATAGGTCGCGAAGGAATATTCCGATAGGCCGGAATCGCTCTCCAGCCGCCGCACGCAATACTCGCGCCAACGGTCGGCCTCGCCGGCATCCAGGGTTTCCGGCCAGTTGCGGGCGCGGTAGCGGAACAGCAGTTCGTCGTAGCGCGATTGCTTGAACTCGATGCGGTTGCGTGCCAGCTGCTCGGGCGTCGCACGACGCACTTCGATGAAACGGGCGCGATCACGATCCTCGGGAAAGCCGTCATACAGCGCCTGATCCGCGTCGGACTGATTCGGACTAGCGTCAGCACGTGCCCCACGTTGGTGGTATACCTGTCGCACTTTTTCCGCCAGTCCCTCGCTGCTACGCAGGCGCTCGGCGTGCGCAAGGCAACGCGGCAGGTCGAGTTGCAACTGCACGGTGTCGGCTTCGGTGAGATGGCGCAATTCGATCAGCGCCGGACTTCGGTTCAGATGCACTTCCTTCAGCGCGACGCGGACTTCGCCCTCGGGCAAGTCCGCACGCGGAGTGTAAAGGCGGTCGGCGATCTCGTCCGGATTCAAATCGATCAACGGGGTCGGGTCGGGTTCGAGATCGCAAATCAGAATTCGATTGGCGATGGTCGGATGTGGCGCGATCGGCAGCACCAGGGCGGCGCAGCGGCGTGATGCCGGATAACGGCCGGAAACATGCAGCACCGGTGTCATGGCCGCGTAATCGAGCAGGCTGGCGGCGCGCTGCTTGCTGCGGAAACCAAGGTAGTAATCGAACAGTTTCGGCTGGGCATGTCGGATGAGGCGCGCCAATGCGAGCGTGGCTTCCACATCCGACAACGCATCGTGCGCCTGGGTGTGGAGCAATCCATTCGCCGCGGTCAGGTCTTGGAGCCGGAAGCTGGCACTGCCGTCGTCGCGCAACGGCCATTCGATGCCGTCAGGACGCAGCGCGTAGGCGAGTCGTGCCAGGTCGAGCAGGTCCCAGCGCGAGTTGCCGTTGCGCCATTCGCGTTCGTAGGGATCGAAGAAGTTGCGATACAGCGTGAAGCGCACGAACTCGTCGTCGAAACGAAGGCTGTTGTAGCCCACGGCGCAGGTGCCGGGTTTCGCGAATTCCTCGTGCATGCACGCGGCGAACTCGGCTTCGTGCAGACCCTCGCGCTCAGCGCGTTGCGGCGTGATGCCGGTCAAGACGCAGGCGGTGGGGGAGGGCAGCAGGTCGTCGGCGGGTCGGCAGAAGATCGAGACTGGAGCCTCGACGGGTTGCAATTCGGCATCGGTGCGTATGGCTGCAAACTGTGCAATACGCGTGCGGCGCGGATCGCGGCCGAAGGTTTCTAGGTCGTACCAGAGGAAGGTCGGCGTCACGCAGTGAAGTGTACCGGCTTGGGCCGCAGGCGTTCCCTACGCCTGTCGGCACTTCCACTTCCATGTGGTCGGCCGCAGGCGTTCCCTACGCCTGTCGGCACTTCCACTTCCATGTGGTCGCTTCAACCGTCGGTGCCGCTGCGCTTCACATCGGTGTCGGCGTGGTCCACGGCGGGCGCCAGCGACGGCGGCATCAGTTGCAGGCGCGGATGCCCGACGGCATAACCTTGCGCATAGTCGACCCCACATTCGTAAAGTGCGACCAGCATCTTCGGGTCTTCGACACATTCGGCGATCGTGCGCTTGCCGGCAATCTCCGCGATGCTGGTGAGTGCGGCGACGATGGTGCGGTCGAGCGCATCGTCAGGCAGGCCCTGGATGATCGACCCGTCGATCTTGAGGTAGTCGGCTTCCAGTTGACGCAAGTAGGCGAACGTCGAGAAGCCGGTGCCGAAGTCGTCCACCGCGATCTGGCAGCCCAGGGTGCGCAACTCATGCAACAACGCCTGAACACCGACGATGTCCTCGATCGCACGCGATTCGGTGATCTCGAAGATCAGCGCGGTCGGGTCGACGTTGTAACGCACCACACGGTCGGTAATGAAAGTGACGAGGGTGTCGCTGGCAAGGCTCGACGCGGAGAGATTGATCGTGATCGAAATCGGGCGAGTGCTTTCGCGTACGTCGCGCAGCGCGCGCAGGGCGCGGTCGATTACCCAGCGGTCGATGTCGGCCATCAAGCCGAAGCGCTCGGCGGTGGGCAGGAAGGCGTTGGGCGAAATCAGGTCGCCATGCGCACCACGCAAGCGCAGCAGCACTTCAAACATCACCGGCGCGTCAGGATTACGGTCGATCTGGCGCTGCCAGATCTCGGCTCCGTTGTCGGCCAGCGGGTCGCGCTCGATGCCGCGCAGCGGAATGATTGCCTGGTAGCAGAGCTCGAAACGGTCCGTCCGCAAGGCTTCCTCCAGCCGTGCCGACCAACCCAGATCGGCTTCCATGTCGGCGCGCCGTCCGCTTTCCTCAGTGTAGATGTGGGTCTGATTGCGACCAGCACTCTTGGACAGATGACAGGCGATGTCGGCCTGCGCCATCGCCTCGCCCGGCGACAAGGTGAACTTGTCCAGTCGCGTGGCGCCGATCGAGATCGTAATGCGATAACTCTTGCCGCCGTAACTGAAAGGCGCGGAAGTAAGGGCCTGGCGGAAGCCATCGGCCAGCGACTCGACATCGTCGGCCTGCACATTGCGCAGGATGATGGCGTATTCGTCGCCGCCCATGCGTGCGAGGTGATCGGAACCGCGCAAACGCGACTTCAAGCGTCTACTCACTTCCACCAGCAATTGGTCGCCGGCGCTGTGGCCGGCCGTGTCGTTGATGTACTTGAAGCGATCCAGATCGACGAACAACAGCAGCGACACCGTGCCGCTGCGACGTAGCCGTGCGACCTCCTGGTCGAGCTGGTTCTCGAACCAGGAACGGTTGTGGAGCTTGGTGAGGCCGTCGCGCTCGGCTTGCCAGCGCAGTTGCTCTTCCAACGCGCGTTGCGCGGAGACGTCGCGGAATGCGACTACCGAGCCGGTACGTTCGCCGTCGACGCGTAGCGGATACACGGTGCATTCGACGGGGACCTGGGTACGCTCGGCCGACCAGAACACTGTCTGCCAACTCGGGATCTGGCTGCCGTTGGCGTAGCACTGGCTCAGGAACGAGGTCGAGCGCGGCAGTGCGGTACCGTCTTCCAGCGCCGGGTGCACCACCTCGGCGGCGTTTCGCCCGATCAGTTCCTCCGCGCCGGCATAGCCGAGCAGATCGACCGCCGCGGGATTGATGAACTGGATTGTGCCGTCGCCGTCGACGCCGTACACGCCGTCGCCGACCGAGGCCAGGATGCCTTGCAGGCGCCGCCGCTCGGCGTCGATGGCCTTGCGGTCATGCACCGTGCGCGCGAGTGAGGTGAGTCGGGCCAGGAAAAGCTCCTTGGCTTCGCTCTTGAACAGGCACTCGACCGCCCCGGAAGCCAGGGACTCGGTGATCACGGCGTCCGAATAGGTGCCGGTGATCATGGCGGCGAGGATGTGCTGCGTCGACGGGTCGCGCTTGAGCGCGGTGATCAACTGGGTGCCATTCGCCTCGGGCATGAAGTAATCGACGATCGCGATGTCGAAAGACATCGACATCGCCTTGCCAAGGCCCTGCGCTACGCTGTTGGCGGTCTCGACTTCGTAGCCCTGTCGATGGATCAGCTTGGTGAACGCAGCGCGCACCGTGGCGGAGTCGTCCACCAGCAGCACGCGCAGCGAACCGCCGCCCATCACCGGTGCGCTGGCTTGCACCGGCGGACGCAGCATCTGGTCGAGCGCTTCGGCGCTTTCGGCGTAATCGGCCCACAGCAACAGCGAGGTGCGCGGACGCGTCATGCGCCAATTCACCACCGCGTCGCTGCCGATGTCGGCGAGCAGGAGCACCGGAAGGTGCTCGAAGACGTCGCCGTGAAGCAAGCCAAACAGGTCTTCGGAGAGGGTGTCGTTATGCTCCGGCCAGCCAACCACGACGGCATCGAGCGTCATTGCACGACCCCGCGCAGCACGCAGGAAAACCAGGGCTTCGCCGCGACTGGGCGGCGCGGTGACGTCGTAACCGCGCTGCCCGAGCAGCGCAGCCAAGGCGCGTCGTCGTGTCGGTGACGCTTCTGCCAGCAGTAACGATTTCACCTGTAGCCCCCTACAGACCAATGGGGAGGCTACTCCGGCCCGCGCGCGCCGCCAAGTGCGGCGTTCACGCTTTGCTTATGGCAACAATCGTTTACGGGCACTTGTTAAGGGCGGAGGAAGCGACTTTACGACTCTGATGCCTCGGCCCTGGTGTCACCGGATCAACTGACGACGGAATGTTTCAGAGCAGCCGTTCAAGCATGCTCCAGCCGGCCAGGTACACACCGATGGCAGTGCCGAAGCTGGTCAGGAAGAAGTTGAGCAAAACACGCGCGACCCGATTGCGCCACCAGCCGCGTGGGCTGGTGACGTCGTCGCGCAGGCGGCTGAAATCGGCCACCGTTGGACGCCTCACCCAAGTCTCGATCAGTGCGCTGATCGTGCCCGAGGCCAGTGCAGGGTGGAGCGGTGTCAGAGGCGAAGCCAAGAAAGCGCCCAGGATGCTGAGCGGGTGCCCGCCTGCGATAAGGCAGCCGAGAGCGCCCAGCAGACCGGTCGTCAGTACCCATCGCAGTACCAGGTCGGTACCGAGGTCCGCGCCCTGGCTGAAGCCATAGACGAATCCGCCGAGCACGAATACCAGCAGGACCAGGGTGATCCACGTACCCCAACGCCCCGGCGGTGGCAGACGGTCGAGTTCGATTTGTATGCCGACGGGCTCGGCGCCGTCTTCCACCAAGTGCTTGGCCAGTCCTTGAAGATGCCCCGCACCGACCACCGCGAGCACGCGCTTCGGGCTCTCGGCCTTTGCCGATTGCTGACGCAGTGCTGCCGCCATATAGCGGTCGCGTTCGGCAATCAGGGCGCGATACAGCGGTTCGGAATGGCTTGCAAACTCGTGGAAAGCGCTTTCCAGCACGTCTCCCTGCTTGAGCTTCTCGATCTCGGACTCGTCTATTTTTTCATCCGCGAACAGGCTCGCGACCAGGCCACCGCTCAGGGTGAGCTTCTGCCAGAAACCGACCGCCGCATGCGTGCGCCGCAGGGTGATGCCGACATCACGATCGATCCGCCACACCGGGGTGGCGCGTGCGTCGGCCTGCGTGATCGCTGCGCGCATCTCCGCGCCCGGCTCGACGCCGAGTTGTTCGGCCAGGCGACGTTGATATGCCGA